>JADLAP010000048.1 GCA_020848195.1 Phycisphaeraceae bacterium | reverse complement strand
GCATCGACATGCTCTCGACGGGCATCAAGACGCCGGTGGGCGTCAAGGTCATGGGACCGGATCTGTTCGTGCTGGCCGATCTGTCCAGTCGGATCGCCCAGGTCATCAAGACCGACCAGGGCACCGCGCGCTATACCGTCAGCGCGTTCCCGGAAAAGAGCGTCGGCGGCAATTACCTGGACATCGCCATCAACCGCGACCAGATCGCGCGCTACGGGCTGGTGGTCGCCCAGGTGCAGGATGTGATCACCAGCGCCATGGGCGGCATGGACGTCACCACCACCGTCGAAGGGCTGGAGCGCTACCCGGTCAACGTCCGTTACCCGCATGAACTGCGGGACAGCATCCCCGTCCTCAAGCAGACGCTGGTGGCCACCCCTTCGGGCGCCCAGGTGCCGCTGGGACAACTGGCCGACTTTTCCATCCGCAAGGGTCCGCCGATGGTCCAGAGCGAAAACGCCCGCCTGACCAGTTGGGTCTATGTGGACATCACCGATATCGACGTGGGCACCTACGTCCGCAATGCCCAGGCCGCCGTCGCCGAGCAGGTGCAACTGCCCGCCGGTTACAGCCTGGTCTGGTCCGGGCAATACGAGTACATGCTCTCCGCCCGCGCCAAGCTGATGGTCGCCGTGCCGCTGGCGCTGATCACCATCGTGCTGCTGCTGTATCTGGCTACCCGCTCGTGGCTGCGCGTGGGGATCGTCCTGCTGGCGGTGCCCTTCAGCCTCATCGGGGCCGTCTGGCTGCTGTACCTGCTGGATTACAACCTGTCGCTGGCCGTCTGGATCGGCATCATCGCCCTGGCCGGGCTGGACGCCGAGACCGGGCTGGTGATGCTCCTCTACCTGGACAACAGCTTCGAGCGCTTCAAAGCCGAGGGGCGCATGCGCGATGCCAACGACCTGTGGCACGCGGTACACGACGGGGCGGTGATGCGCATCCGTCCCAAGACGATGACCGTCGTCACCACCTTCATCGGACTGGTGCCCCTCCTGTGGGCCACCGGCGCCGGCGCCGACACCATGCGCCGGCTCGCCGCCCCCATGATCGGCGGGCTGGCCAGCAGCTTCCTGCTGGAACTGTTGATCTACCCCATCCTCTTTTACATCGCCAAGCACCTGGCAATGCAGTGGCAGCACCACCGGACCCGGATCGTCGCCTCGCACAATCAACCGGAGCCGGCCTAGGATTGTTTCCGACAACGGACTACGGACTACGGACTACGGACTATTAACCCTCTTGAAAGGAGACCCCATGAAGCTCAAGCATCTGCTTTCCATCGGTTCGCTGACCGCCGCGATGACGCTCGGCGCCGTCGCCCTCGGCGAAGAGGCCAAGCCCGCCCCCGCGACTCAGCCCTATCCGCTGAACGTCTGCATCGTCTCGGATGAGGAACTGGGCACGATGGGCGATCCGGTCGTTCTCCAGTACGAAGGGCGGGAGATTCGCTTCTGCTGCGAACACTGCGTCCCGGACTTCAAGAAGGATCCCCAGAAATACCTCAAGAAGCTGGCCGAGGCCAAAAAGGCGTCGTCCACCCAACCGGCGACCACCCAGCCGGCGCCCAAAAAGCCGGAGCAGGGCCAGGATCACGGACATCATCACTGAGCCGACGTGATTGCCGCCATGCCGGCGCGTACAATCGCCGGCATGGCCCACACTGACGAAGAACTGAAGAAGGCGTACCGCGCTTTCAAGAAGAAGCTCAAGACCCAGCAGTTGGACGATGATTCGCGGCTGGGGCGCTCGCCGTTGACCGGCTCGCGCTCTAACGTCATCGCCATCCAGCCGCCCAGCGGTCTGGGGGCGGAGGTTTGGCGCGACCTGGTGGCGCAGGGGTATCTCAAAAGCGAGGGCGGCGGGATGTTTTCCCTGACGCCCAAGCACTTCTGAGCCACCGGCGGCAACGGTCGGGTCGCAGCGTCTGCGCCGGACCGACCGATTCGGCGGGACCGAACGGTCGCGGCGGTTATTCCGCGCCGTAATAATATGTGCTAAATCAAACCGACATAAGTGCTTATGGCGCGCATACAATTGCCGTCAAACATCTTCGATTATTTGACCGCCGCCCAAAGCGCTGCTATATTTGAGTGTTTCGCCAAGGGATAGATAACTCTTAGTTCTTGTGCTGATGAGACTTAGGTGCCGATGGAAGCCGGCCGGATGGTCGGCGTGCGGAGTCGGCACGGACTTGGCGCATTGGCGGAAGGCAACCGGACGTGTCGATCGGCGGCAACGATACCAGGGCGCAGGTACTCGGGGCGACGGATATCGTAGGCCTGATCGGTCAGACGGTAGGCTTGAAGCGCCGCGGCAAGGATTTTGTGGGACTTTGCCCGTTCCACCAGGAGAAGACGCCCTCGTTCCACGTCAGCCCGGCCCGGCAGTTTTTTCACTGTTACGGGTGCAAGGCCGGTGGAAATGCAATCGATTTCGTCATGCGGCGGGATCGCATTGAGTTTAAGGAAGCGCTGACGCTTCTGGCCGATGCCGCGGGAATCGAGTTGCCGCGGTTTGGCGCATCCGGCGGGCAGGCCGGCGAGCGACAGATGCTGCTGGAGGCGAACTCGGCGGCGTGCGCGTTCTTTGAAAAGTTGTTGTCCCATCCCCAGCGCGGCGCCGCCGCACGGGAATACCTGGACCGGCGCGGATTCACCGCCGATTCGGTCCGGCGCTTCCAGATCGGCTTGGCGCCCGATGCGTGGGATGGGTTGCTCGCCGGCGACGTGGGACGAAAGTTTCGCCCCGAGATATTGCTGCGGGCCGGACTGGTCAAACAGCGCGACGGCGGCGGCGGATTTTACGACACCTTCCGCAATCGACTGATCTTCCCGATCCGCGACGAACAGGGACGGGTGATCGCTTTCGGCGGACGGGTGATGCCCGGCTCGCAAGACCCCGCGAAATATCTGAACAGTCCCGAGACGCCGCTGTTTTCCAAGAGCCGCTGCATCTACGGGCTGGACCTGGCCAAACAGCGGGCCGCCGAAACCCGGACCGCCGTCATCGTCGAGGGCTACACCGACACGGTCATGGCCCGGCAGTACGGCGTGGGCAACGTGGTCTCGGTGCTGGGGACGGCGCTGACGGCGCAGCACGTGGGAATCCTGCGCCGGTTCGTGGACCGGATCGTTCTGCTCTTTGACCCGGACACCGCCGGCGCACTGGCCGTGAACCGCGCGGTGGAGCTGTTTTTGACCCAGCCGGTGGAAATCGCCATCGCGTCTATTCCCGGCGGCGCCGACCCCGACGAGTTTCTGCTGGCGCAGGGGGCGGCGGGATGGGAAAAGCTGATCGAGTCGGCCGGCGACGTGCTTTCCTATAAGTGGAAGCAGATGGCGCGGGCGTATCGGTCGGTCGGCGACGATTTGACGGCGCGGCAGAAGGTGGTCGAGGCGTATCTGACGGCGCTGGCGGCGGCGCGCGGCAGCGGCGCGGTGGACCCCATCCGCTGGGGCGCGGTGCTGGCCCGAGTGGGCAATTTGACGGAGATTTCGCCCCAGGAACTGAACCGGCGGTTTCGCCGCGGCGTAAGCACCGCACGCAAGGCG
>JADLAP010000322.1 GCA_020848195.1 Phycisphaeraceae bacterium | reverse complement strand
TTGAACAGGGAATAGCGAATTTTGAAGGAGGAGAATCAACCCGTTATTTTTTGTCCACGGCCTATTGCCCACTGCCAACTTTTCTGTACTTTCACGCCCCGAAGACATAAATTGCCTTCCACGCTTCGGATGTCAGGATCAACAAAATATATTTTCGTTACGGGCGGTGTTACTTCTTCGCTCGGCAAAGGGATCATAGCAGCCTCTTTGGCTAAGCTGTTGCAGGCCCGCGGATACACCGTTACCATTCAAAAGCTGGATCCCTATATCAATGTTGATCCGGGTACAATGAATCCCTATGAGCACGGGGAGTGTTATGTAACGGATGACGGAGCTGAAACAGACCTCGATCTGGGTCACTACGAACGCTTTTTGAGCGTACCTACCTCTCAGGCGAACAACGTTACGACCGGAAAGATCTACCAGAGTGTCATTGACAAAGAGCGCAGAGGAGATTATCTGGGAAAGACCGTTCAGGTTATCCCGCATATTACAGATGAGATAAAATCACGCATCCGCCTGTTGGGAAAAACAGGAAAGTACCAGATCGTCATCACAGAGATCGGGGGCACGGTAGGGGATATTGAATCGCATCCCTACGTGGAAGCGGTCCGCCAGATGAAATGGGAAATGGGCAAGGATTGTCTCGTTGTGCACCTTACACTGATCCCGTATTTGTCAACCACCGGAGAACTGAAAACAAAGCCCACCCAGCATTCTGTAAAAACGCTTTTGGAATACGGAGTTCAGCCCGATGTGCTGGTATGCCGTACGGAACATAAGCTGAACAAGGACGTGCGCAACAAAGTGGCGCTCTTCTGCAATGTGGAGCCCGCAGCTGTCATAGAAGCCATTGATGCGAGCACGATCTATGAAGTGCCCCTGCTCATGGAAAAGGAAAAGCTCGATCAGGTAGTGCTCAACAAACTCCAGCTGCCTGTTCCGGAAAATATATACCTCGATGACTGGAAAGAATTCCTTCACAAGATCAAGAACCCTAAGTTTGAAGTGAAGATCGGGCTGGTCGGAAAATACGTGGAGCTCAAAGAATCCTATAAATCAATTTCGGAAGCGCTGATCCATGCCGGAGCAGTGAATAATTGCAGGGTAAATGTGCAGTGGATACATTCCGAGTGGATCAATGAAGAGAATGTGACAGAGAAATTATCCGGACTGTCTGGAATAATAGTAGCCCCCGGTTTCGGTAAAAGGGGCATAGAGGGAAAAATTACGGCCATCCGTTATGCGCGCGAGAAC
>JADLAP010000321.1 GCA_020848195.1 Phycisphaeraceae bacterium | reverse complement strand
CTCCATTCGCCGCGAAAGATCGTCTGAAGCTGGCGGTGTGTGGGCGACCTCCCCATTCGCCATGACGACGTAAACCTTTTCGTGATCGTGTCGCAACCTCCCAGAGGCATCCGCAGGCTTGAGCACTCCGTTGGTGATAATCGCATGGAGTTCCAACACCGCTGAGGGCGTGAGAGGTTCACGGGCCATTTCAACTACCCGCTCCATGGCAGCCATGTTGTTCACGACCATTTTTTCGCCGTGACTTTGGGGGGGGCGCTTCGTCCGGAGCATGATCTTCGCCTGGGCCATCGTTGTCTCTGCACCCTCAATCATGCTCGATGAAATGGACTCGGTATCCAGTGTTCTTGCTCTTGGCTCTCCAAATGGAAATCCCCGGACACCAAGGGGCGTCGTGGACCTCGGTGCGCTACGCGAAATGTCAATCAGATGGAGTAGTCTTTCGGCGTCCCTCGGGACACTGAACCAATGCTGATGACCGTAAACATCCTCAAGTGGCACCTCTATTCGGCGCGAGTGGCGCAAGACTTTTGCCGCAAGCCACCATTGCCAGTGCGTGAGGCCGGGAGGTGGTGAACGATGCCTCATCTCCTCCCAATGGAAGTAATGTTTATCCAGCTCAAGAGCAACGCCCTTGTCAGCCAAGGCCTGAATGGCAGCAACCCTGTTCTCTTCGCTTGAAGAGAGACTCAAATAGGATGGTGCTGGCGTGGGCAGCGGCATGACAAACCTCAACAGGAAACTAACTTTGTACTACTATTATACTATATTATGACTAATTAGTATATAGTTAGTATATATGGATAAGCAAACGTCATAAGCGGCTGTTTGATAGCATCTTATGATAGAACGGCTAAGTTAGTTTATAGCGAAATGAACTACTAGAATTCCGTGCTCGAGCTGAAGGTGAAGTCCTTGATCTTCATGGCGGGCAGGATCATGCCGCCGCCGAATAGCCCGCCCCCGCAGGGGTCGGCGATGTTGCCGATGGCCTCGATGTTGGAGAACGCATTGATCAGGCTCTCGGTGAAGCGCAGGTTCGTGACTGGCTGCTTGATCTTGCCCTTCTCGATCAGCCACAGGCCAGCGCGTGTCATGCCAGTGAGGCTGAGCTTCATCGGGTCAACGGCAGTAGTGTAGTGGAACTGCGTGACCAAAAGTCCGCGCTCGGTGGACTCAATCATTTTCTCCACCGTCGAATTGCCTTCCTTGACGGCAAGGCAGTCAACTTCCGGCCCGCTGGAGCATGGCTGCTCCATGGCGTAGCCGTTGTTCTCGCCGCCAAGCAGCTTGGCTGAGCGCCTGTCGTGCGTCAGTCCCTTGACGACACCGTTCTCAATCAGCGTGACGGGCTTGCGTGCGAAGCCCTCCATGTCGAAGGGCATGCCCTCAAAGCGCGGGTCAAATGGATCGGCCTTGAGAGAGAACTTGTCGGAGAAGACTTTCTGGCCGATCTTGCCGCACAGCGCCGAGCGTCCCTCGATATGGCCCTGGGCAGCAAAGCCAAGCCAGCCCAGG
>JADLAP010000047.1 GCA_020848195.1 Phycisphaeraceae bacterium | reverse complement strand
TTCAACAACGCCTTGGCGACGTCCCGAGGATCAAAGTCCAGAAAATCCACCGGAACCGGGCTGAACAGCCCCACGCCGACATTGCGATGCACCGCCAGCTTCAGCGTGCCTGGAACGTCAATGCCCAGCTTCAGCACCGCCTTGAGCACGCCGCCGGCCACGGAATCCGGGTACACCACCAGGCCGTCCGGCCGATCCGGCTGCGACCAGAGCTGGTGCATCGCCTGAAAACCGTACCGTTCCTGATCCTCCAGACCATTCATACTTCCCCCGCAGAACATCTGCCACGATGCCCTGGCTTCAAGCCCCTTCTTCCGGGCATGACGGATCAGTTCCTGAGGGTACGACCAGAGACCATGCTCACGCTGGCGACCGTGTGCGGTGATCAAACCCACGCGCTGACTGCCCTGCTTCGCCAGCCGCTCCACGCCCAGACGCGCCATGTGATCCATATCGCCCTGCACCGCGTTGGGAAGCTCACAACTGCCCTGAATCGCCAGTGGCACGGGCAAACGTCTGAGCCATAGATGATCGCTGTCCGTCACCGTGACGATCAGCCCCTGAATCGTTCGCCGCTGGATCGCCTCCATCAGCTCCGGCCAAGGCCTGCGCTGCTCGTCCCGGCTTCGCGGATCCGCCATGATCCGCATTTCCAGTTCTTCCTTCCACATGAGATCCTGCAACTGCGCGTGCAACGCTCGCAGGTAATGCGGCTCCGTCACCACGCCGTGCGCCGCCCGGTAATACACCCCGATCCGACCCAGCCGCTCCGTCCGCTCCCGCACAAACGTGCCCCGGTGTGGAACCCGCGAAATGCGGTTCTCCCGCACCAGCATCACCATCGCCCGCTGCACCGTGTTGACGTTCACCCCCCACTGCCTGGCCAGCAACTGGTTCGAGGGCAACTTCGCCCCCGGCCCCAGATCCCCGTCATCCATCGCGCGACGATACCGATCGGCAATCTGCACGTGCAGCGCGCGAGGCAACCGGACATCCAATGGATCTGAAAGCTCGGCCATGGTGCGGCAAGTTGTGTAATTAATGTAACTGGTGGAAATGTAATCAAAGTAACCATCGCACGCAACCCCCGGAGCCGCCGCCCATGGAACAGACACAGGATGAGCGCATATGGCCATTTGGGCTTTGACCGGAGCCAATGACCGAATGACCAAGCCGGAATGACGAATGAAAAGACCGCGTTTTCGGAGTTTCGGCATTCGGATTTGGACATTCGTCATTTGCCCAAAGCGCATCCCAAGTCCATAGGCGCTGACCCATGGGACATACAGGATCCGCGAAACGTTCATTGCACAAAACCGAACATCGCCGGTATAATTCGCCTACATCGCGGGCGTAGCTCAGTTGGTAGAGCGTCAGCTTCCCAAGCTGAATGTCGGGAGTTCGAACCTCCTCGCCCGCTTTCCGCTCCCCCCCGGAAGCTTTTCGTCAACAGTCGCCTATACGCCTGCCTGTGACAGCCGTCGCCCGATGGCGGTTTGTTTCGACCACGACCCAGACGAACCACAATGGGCAACCTTCGACCGTCTCGGCCATGTTCTCGCACATCGCGATGAGTGCCGGCGTCCGTTCCCGGCGAATCGCATCACCGACGCTTGCGACGCCTCCACTTGGCCAGCATCGCATTGACCTCTTCGAGGTCGAACGCCTCGGGATCATAATCGTCGCCCATCCATTCGATGACGCTTTCGTGATCCTCATGCTTCGGATCAATCACTGCCGCAAGCATGTTGTAGTACCCATGGATGCCACCGCAGTCCTCAGGCGGGCACGCCAGTTTCCCACCCAGGCACACCGGATACGCCACCCCCGCCTTCGGCTCCTCGATCTTCTGCACTTCGATGATGTGTTCCCAACTGTCGCCGAAGTCATACTCGTAGGTCAGCCTGGTCTTGACCTTCGGACACACCTCAGCCAGCGTCACCGAGTCTTCATCCTCACCTTCCATCTCCGTCGGTTCGCCGTACGGCGTGGTTGCCGCGACGAACACCCGGACGCCGTGCGTGGCGGTGAAAATGTCGGACCATCGGCCTTCCTTGGTCAGTTTCAGTAACAGGCCCGGAATGTCTCTGATCAGGCTCTTGTCCGTAAGCTTGAACTGATGCAGGTGCTCATCCTCCCAACCCATGACGATCTGAATCACCTGGTGCAACTGCCCGAGCGTCATGTCCGAAGGCGCCGCCACCTTCCGCCAGATCGGCGGTTTGCTGCAACGGATCACGATACGGAGGGTGTAAACCATCATCATCATGCCCTTAACAACTCACCATACTCAACATATCCAAGCCTGCCAAAATGATCGATAAGCGATTTCGCCATCATACAGGTGTTGGCGTCGGCTTTCATAGCCAGCTTGAGAATTTGCTGGGCGGAATCAGCCCATCCTTGTATGCACCACCCCTCCTTTAGGTAGTGAATTGTTCGCTTACCAGCGTTTCTGCGATCAAGTGCGGGGTAGGCGTATGGTGGAAGTACGCAAGAGCACTTGTTTCTTTTTGCTTTAAGTTCCAACTGAGGATCTAGATTCACGGTCATATAGAAGTCAAATGGGAGCGTAAGCAAAGAGTCATAAAGGAAGCTTGCGCTGCTTGAAGGTTTTCCGAAGTGGTTTCCGAGATACTCGTAATACTTGTTTACGTTGTGATCTTTTGCATGCTGTGCAGCGTCCAGGAATTCTTTGGCTATGCTATCTTCTGACACGCGATCACTAACACCACAATGCTCACACAGCTTGTTCACGAGTTGTGACCAGGAGTCATACGATCCTGCGGACAGACCGGAGCCGATAAACACCCCGCATCGACGACTGTGGATTATCTCTTGCAGAGACTCTGGTATTCGAAATGTCTGATGGCGTTGTGTCATCGATATCATGTGCTGGCTGTGTGGCCTGAATTCATTCCGACCCCGATTGGCCATGTAAATATTACACTACTATTTGACAGTCACAGGCAGATGGCGTCAAGCCGCAGCAAGCAATGGCGATTACAAGGGATTGACCGGCTGGCGCGGCATTTCCGCGGCGTCATTCGGATCGGGCTGGGGAATCAATCCGGTTTCGCGTCCGGGGGAAGGTCCTTCGCGTCGATGTGCGTCACGCGGTAGGAGTGCAGATAAACCCGGTCGCCCGTGGCGAGATCGGTGAAGCCTGCTGTGCCTGAACGGGAGGGAAACACGCCGCCCAAAGTGCTGCGGGTGTGGAACTGCTTGCCGGTGTGGAGGTCGGTGACCCGGTAGTACCGGGCCTGGCAACCCGATAGGCCGGCGACGGCGGCGAGGATGAGCAGCATTCGTTTCATGACAGACTCCTTTGCGATAATCAGGACGCCGAACCCGCGGCCACGTTGACCGCATCCTGGTTCGACGAAGTTTCCACGGAATCCCGGCGGTACCAGAGGCGGTAGAGCGCCGGCAGCACCACGAGGGTCAGGACGGTGCTGGAGATCACGCCGCCGATGACGACAGTCGCCAGCGGCCGCTGCACTTCCGCGCCGGTGCCGGTGGCCAGCGCCATCGGCACGAACCCCAGCGACGCGACCAGGGCGGTCATGAGCACCGGGCGCAACCGCGTCAGCGCGCCGCGTTCGATGGCTTCCTCCAGCGGCGTTCCTTCCCGGCGAAGCTGGTTGATGAACGTGATCATGACCAGGCCGTTGAGCACCGCCACGCCGGAGAGGGCGATGAAGCCGACGCCGGCGGAGATGGAAAAGGGCATGTCCCGCAGCCACAGCGCCACGATGCCTCCCGTCAGCGCCAAGGGCACGGCGGTGAACACGACCAGGGCGTGCTTGATGGAATGGAACGTGCCCAGCAGGAGCAGGAAGATCAGGGCGAAACAGACCGGGGTGACGAACAACAGCCGTTGTCGGGCGGAGAGAAGGTTCTCGAACTGGCCGCCCCAGTCGATCCAGTATCCGGGGGGCAGGACGATGTCGCGGGCCAGTGTTTGCCGGGCCTGGGCGACGAACGAACCAATGTCGCGTCCGCGGACGTTGGCCTGGATGACCACGCGTCGTTTGCCGTTTTCACGGCTGATCTGGTTGAGGCCTTCGGAGATGTCGATGCGGGCGACATCGCCGAGGGGGATGTAGCCGGTCCGCGTCGCGCCATCGGCCAAGCCCGAGGCCAGCCGCTGTGCCAGGGTCTGGGAAGCCGGCGGGTCGTCGTCGTGACGGGGCAGCGGAATGGGAAGATTCCGCAGGCCCGGGATGTCGTGCCGCAGATCGTCGGGCAGGCGGACCACGAGGTCGAATCGCCGGTCGCCTTCAAAGACGAGTCCCGCCTCGCGGCCGCCGATGGCCGCCGCGACGACATCCTGCACATCAACGACGCTCAGGCCGTAGCGGGCGATGATCGCCCGGTCGATCTCCACGTTCATCACCGGCAGGCCTTCGGTCTGTTCCGCCTTCACATCCGCCGCGCCGGGAATGTCCGCCAGCAGCCGGGCGATGGCCTCCGCGACGGGCGCGAGCTTGTCGAACTCGTCGCCGTAGAGCTTGACCGCCACATCGCTGCGGATGCCCGCGATCAGTTCATTGAACCGCATCTGGATCGGCTGGGTCCATTCATAGCTGTTGCCCGGCAACGAGGCCAGCGCCGCCTCCATGCGGGACTGAAGCTGCGCCTTGGTCTGACGCGGATCGGGCCATTGGCGCTGCGGTTTGAGGATCACGAAGGTGTCGGAAATGCTTGGCGGCATCGGGTCGGCCGCCATCTCCGCCGTGCCTGTCTTGGAATAGACCAGCGCCACTTCCGGAAAGCCGCTGATCGCCCGCTCCACCTCGAACTGCATCCGCGTGGACTGGGTCAGGCTGGTGCTGGGAATCCGGATGGCCTGGACGGCGATGTTCTTTTCGTCCAGCGTCGGGACGACTTCCTGTCCGAGCCTCATGAACAACAGGAGCGACAGGGCGAAGGTGGCCACGCCCGCGCCGACCGTCACATAGCGCAAGCGAATCGCCCAGCGCAGCGTGGGGGCATAGGCCCATTTCGCGCCGCGGATCAGGATGTTTTCCCGTTCCCTGATCCGTCCGCCGAGGGCGATGGCGAGCATCGCGGGAATGAAGGTCAGGGAGAGCACGAACGCCGCCGCCAGGGCGAGAATGACCGTGATGGCCATGGGATGGAACATGCGTCCCTCGACGCCGGTGAGCGCGAGGATGGGGATGTAGACGGTGATGATGATGGCCTCGCCGAACGCGGTGGCGCCGCGCACTTCACGGGCCGCGTCGTGGACCGTCTCCAGGCGTTCGCCGAGCGTCAGGGTCCGTCCGAGTTGATGCTGCCGGTCCGCCAGACGGCGCAGGCAGTTTTCCGAGATGATGACCGCGCCGTCGACGATCAGGCCGAAATCGATCGCGCCCAGGCTCATGAGATTGCCGCTGATTTTCCCCTGCACCATGCCCATGGCGGTGATGAGCATGGACAACGGAATGGCCATCGCGGTGATGCACGCGGCGCGGATGTTGCCCAGCAGCAGGAACAGCACCACGATCACGAGCAACGCGCCCTCGGCGAGGTTTTTCGTCACGGTGTCGATGGTGGCGCCGACCAGTTGCGTCCGGTTCAGCACCGTGCGGGTGCGGATGCCCGGCGGCAGCGTCCGGTTCACCTCGGCGATCCTGGCGTCCACGTCGCCGGCGACCTGACGGCTGTTGGCGCCGATGAGCATCATGGCGGTTCCGACCACGACTTCCACGCCGTTTTCGCTCGCGGACCCGGTGCGCAGCTCGCGCCCGATACCCACGTCCGCGACGTCGCGGACGCGGATCGGCGTGCCTTCGCGCTGCCCCACCACAATCTCGCCGATCTGCTCGACGTTCTGGATCCGGCCCGCGGCGCGCACGAGGTACGACTCGCCCTGATGTTCGATGTAGCCCGCGCCGGCGCTGGCGTTGTTCTTCTCCAGCGCCTCGACGATCTGATGAAACGTCAGGCCGTAGCTCACGAGTTTCATCGGGTCGGGCTGCACGTGGTACTGCTTGACGTAGCCGCCGATGGCGTCGATTCCCGCCACGCCGGGCACGTTCTTGAGCTGGGGCCGGATGATCCAGTCCTGCACTTCGCGGAGATAGGCGGTCAACTCCAGCTCGGTTCGCAGCTTTCGTCCCTCCGGTGTCAGGTACGCGCCGTCTCGCTGCCAGCCCGGCCGGCCGTCCTCCGCCGCGGAGCCTTCGCCTTGCTGCGGCGCGAACTCGACGATCCAGACATAGATTTCGCCCAGGCCCGTGGTGATCGCGCCCATCTGAGGCTCCGCGCCGGGCGGCATGCTTTCACGGGCCTGGTTCAGCCGTTCGAGCACCTGCTGCCGCGCGAAATAGAGGTCCACGCGGTCCTCGAAAATGGCGGTCACCTGCGAAAATCCGTTGCGGGACAGCGATCGCGTGGAGTGAAGTCCCGGAATACCCGCCAGCGCGGTCTCGATGGGAAACGTGATCTGCTTTTCGATCTCAATAGGCGAGAGCGCGGGATACAGCGTGTTGATCTGAACCTGGTTGTTGGTGATGTCCGGCGTCACGTCGATGGGCAGATCCCTGAGGGAAAAAACGCCCGCGATCGCCACGGCGATCGTGCAAAGCAGCACCAGCCAGCGTCGCTGAACGGAAAAACGCAGAACATGTTCGAGCATGTGCGGGACTCCAGACGATGCGCCGTGATGGCGCGGTGACGATCGCATTCCCGTCGGGGCGGGAGGTCAGTGCTGATGTTCGGCGCTTCCCTTGCCCAGTTCCGCCTTGAGGATGAAGCCGCCGGAGATGACGAGGGACTGGCCCTCCTGAAGGCCGGTCAACACGGGCAACATGCCGCCGACCGCGGGTCCGACGCTCACCTCGCGCGCGGCGTATGTGTTCGGCTCGCCTTCCACGGGCACGAACACCACCAATCGCCCTTCCACCCGCTGTGCCGCGCCTTCGGGGATCGCCAGCGCCGGCGACCGCTCCCGACCGTCATCGTGAATGACCGCCTGCGCGAACATGCCCGGCCGAAGCTCGCGCTGATCGCCGGGAACCTCGATGCGCACGCTGGCCGTCCGCGTGCCCGGCGAGAGCATGGGCGAGATGAACGTGACCGTTCCCGTCAGCGATCCGCCGGACAGCGCCGGCGCCAGAACCTCGGCCCCGGCGCCCGGCGTCACGCGATGCAACTGGGATTCCGACACATCCGCGAGCACCCAGAGCGTGGACATATCCGCCAGCACGAGCAGGGCCTCGCGCTCGGGACTGACCAGCTCGCCCAAGGTGGCCTCGCGTTCGATGACCCGGCCCCGCAGCGGCGCGCGAACGACGTAATACGGCATGATTTCCCTGGTTTTTTCGAGGTTTTCAACCGCCTGCTGATCCATGCCCAGCAGATGCAGGCGATTCTCGGCGGCTGTCGCCTGCGACCGGGCAGCCAGCAGGCTGCCCACCGCGGCCTGGTGCTCGCCCTCGCGCCGAAGCACCTCGGTCAGCGCGATGCCCTGGCTTTCGTCGTACAGCGCCCTGGCCCGCTCATGGGCCGTCCGCGCCAGTTCCACGCCCGGCTCCGCGGTTTTCTCGCCCATGCGCTTGAGCAGAAAGTCGCTCTGCGCTTCGCCCAGTTCGAGGCTCTGCAGCACCAGCAGCGGATCGCCCTGCTCGACGTGATCGCCGAGTTTGACTTTGATCTCCGACACCCGGCCGGACACGGGGGAACCGACATGGGCCATGCGCTCGCCGTTGAACGCGATCCGGGCAGGCACGCGGATCGCGTCCTTCAGCACCACCCGGCTGGCCACACCGAGCCGAATGCCCGCCCGTTCCGCCGCCTCGGCGGAAAGCGTCACTTCGTCGCTGTGTTCGCCGGCCTCGGGCTGCGACGCATCACCCTCGTGATCCGCGTGGCCGTCGTGCGCCGCATGCGCAGCCTCGTGGTCGTGTTCGTCCGCGGATGCCGGCGCGTCGCGGCGGTCGCATCCGCACGCCAGGGCCGCGGCGGTGAACATGAACAGCATGGCTGGGAAACGGAAGCGTTTCATGGATGATTTCCTTCGTGATGGATGTCGATCGCGGGATCGCCGGTTGGGTTCCGCGTCTTGACAGTCGGTCCCCCCGGCTCCCCCGGTCCCCCTGCTGCCCTTCGCAGTCGCACGAACGACTCCGCGGCGCGGCGATGCAGCTCAATCAGCTTCATCCGCGCGGTCTGCAAATCCTGGTCCGCGAGAATCAGCGCCATCACATCGCACTGACCCGCCTGGTACTGCGATTCCGCTTCACGTCGGCGGCGTTCGAGCAACGGGATCAACAATCCTCCAACGCGCTGACAAGCCTTCCGCGAAGCTTCGCAGGCGGCGTAGGCGCGACGAACTTCTTCAATCACCTCGCGCCGAATCTGATTCCGTTGGTGGGACGTCTCCAGCCGGCGAGCGCGAAGCAGATCACGCCGGGCCTGGCCCCAGTCGAACAACGGCAGCGGCACGGACCACGCAGGCCCAACCTGCCAGTCGTCCGCGTCCGAACGGGCTGTGCCCTCGGCCTCCACGCCGACGCCCGCGTCCTCGAGCAGGCTCCATCGCGTTTGCCGCAGGTCCACGCCCAGGGCCTTGAGTTCCCAGGTTTTCACGGCGATTTCAGGCCTGTGCTCCAGCGCTGCCCGCAACCAGGTTTTTTCGTCGCCGGGCGTCGCCGCCGATTCGCCCTGGGCATCCAGCAGCCAATCGATGCCGCCACCGGGACGGCCGATGAGCCTGGCCAGCTCGAGCCTCGCCTCCTGTCGCGCCAGTTCCTGTTCCGCGATCTCCTCGTCCATCTCGATCCGCTGGGCTTCCAATGTCGTCACGTCCAGCCTCGTGCCCTCCCCGCCCTGCAGCCGGGATCGTGCGATGTCCAGCATCCGCTCCGTCAGCCGACGGCGTTCCTCCAGCACCGGCATGGATGCGTCCAACGCCTGAACCTGGATGTAACACCTTTGCACCTGCGCCAGAACGTCAAGCGTCACAGCCAGCGCTTCCGCGCCAGCGGCGCGCAGACGATGGTCCGCGGCATCGACTCTGCCCGGCATCAGCAGCAGATTCATCAGCTCCGCGGCAAGTCCCGGCTCCACGGTCGGCGAACCTCCGCCGACGGGCAACTTCAACGCCACGGTCAGCACCGGATTGGGCAGCAGGCGTTCCTGCTCCGCCGCGGCATAGGCCTGGCGGACACGCGCCAGCGCAGCCTGAATGGCGGGCGCATGCGTCAGCGATTCGCGGATCGCCTGGGCGTAACCGAGTTGTGCGGCGTCGAAGGCCGGCGCGTCCAGAACGCCGCCGGTCTCGTCCACCTTGATGATGGCCGCTTGCCCGGCCAGTCTCGCCGCCTCGGCTTCGGGATCGGGCCACCGCGGATTGAGTGAGCAGCCCGCGGCCAACGCAACCGCGGACAGGGATAACCATGTTCGCCACATCGCCATCGCTCCGGGTGAAGCTTCCGGGCGCTTCGCGCCCATCCGTGACCGCGTTGTTCGCGCAGCGCGAACACAACACAGGCCAACGTCCCGCGGAGGTCATGTCCGCGGGTCGTCAAACGCATCAGGATGAGATGGCGTTCACACCGTCAGAACGACAGTGCGCAGGACATCGCGCGACAGATGCTTCGCCGGGATCGCCGGCGAAAAAGCGAACGGCGACGCGGCCTTCGGGGCCAATGCAACCGTCTGCTCGTGCGCGGCAGCCGGCGACGCCGGTTTGGCCGCGACATGGCGATTGCCCGCCAGGCGGATCTGGGAAGACGCATCGCCCCGGATGGACACGGGAATGTCCACGCAAAGCGGACGATTCAGCGAACATTCCGCTTCATCGGGGCACGCATCCGTGACGGGATGATCGTCCGTCCGCGCACAATGCATGCCCGCCCACTCGAGTGCCACATGACCGTCTTCGCGGTAGCACACCACGCTGACGCCGGGCGGAAGCGATAGCGCCATCAGATAGCCCGTCAGCAACGGGAGGAGGAACAGACCATGAACGCGGCGGGTTCGCATACGGCGGAAGTATAGCCGCGTCCCGTCCAATGTCATCCCCAAGCGGATCATTTTGGCATCCGCCCCGCGGCAAGCGACCGCGTGTTGCCCGCGATTGGACGCGTCGGGTCAGGAGGCTGACGGCGCGGTGGTCGCCGGCGTCGGCAGCGGCAGGCTGCGGATCACCGATGTACCCGGCTCCAGCTTGACGGTTTCGCTGAAGGTCAAACCGAGGATGCCGGGAACCGTGCGAACCTTCGCCGTGACAGGTTTGTCCGTCGGGTTGTGGACTTCCAGTTCCCAACTCTTCCAGTCCTTGCTCCGCGACACCTGAATGACCAGTTGCGGGCTATCGGCGATGACGGGGTGGCCGAGGAAGAGCGGCTGGCTGTCGAGATCGCCCTGCAGGACGCAGTAGCCGATGCCCTTTTCGACGGGCATGATGCGGGTGCGCTGGGTTTCGGGAGTGTTGCCCTGGACCTGAACGAACGCGGTCCAGCGGTCGTTGAGGCCATGCACTTCGCCGCCGAGGTTGCCCGCGAGACCTGCCAGACCGGTGACGACACCCGCGGCGTAGCCGTCGCTGCCGGCCTGGAGTTTGAGTTGATATTCCTGTTCACGGACGCTGCCCGCGGTGAGTTTGACGGTGTAGCCGGTGGCGCTGACGCCCAGGCCGAACTGCTGTTTGATCTGCTCTGCCAGCGCGGCGGGGTCTTCGACGGTGCGAGGCAGGCCGACGAAGAGCAGCTTGGCGCGTTTCTGCGTGCCGGCGCGGAGGGCGTCATCTTTGTGGCTGATGCCGATCTGGTAGCCCCTGGGTCCGCCGTGGATGACCAGGCCGTCGGTGAGGCTGTAGACGATCTGCGAGCCGAAGGGATCCTTGAGGAAACCGACATAGTCGCCGCGGTTGAAGCCGGCGGTTCGGCCGGGGCCGTCGATGGGGCTGATCGCCTGCGGCGCATCGCCGAGTTTGACCACGGATTGCTTGCAACGGTGACCGAAGGCCTGACCGAGGTGGATGGCGAACGGCGTCTTGGGGTTGATGCCAAGGGGAATGTCCTGAAGGATGTCGAACGACTGATCGAAAAGGTAAGCGGACATGCCGTCGGGTTTGACGAGATAGAACGTTTCGCGCGACGCGGTGCGAAGGAACCTGGAAGGCGTGATGGGGAAGATGGTGCGCCAGACGTGGACGATTTCCGGGGCGTCGTGTGGGAATACGCCGTCGAGGACGCGCTCGGCGACGAGGACATCGGAGGAGGCGACGACGCGTCGAGGCAGGTTGTGCGGCGCGCCCTCCCGGCCGGCAACCAGTTCGGTCAGCCAGCCGTAGTTCTTGGGCCACTGACCGTTCCAAAGAACGGTGGGGAACATGGTGGCGCCAGGCTCGCCTTCCGGCGCGCCGTCGTAGGCGAAAGCGCCGATGCCGAGTTTCTGGTCAAAGATGAAACAGCCCACCGGCCGGATGCGCGAGCACCAAGGCCCCTTGTCCGGCATGGTGGTCGTGCCGCCGTAGCCGATGAAGAACGGCGAGCCGTCAGGCCTTTTCTGCCGGCTGTCCAGGAGCTGGTTGTTGCGGTCGGCACACTGGTTTTCCCGCAGAAGCCAGGAATTGGAGCCGATGTTCCGGCTGATCGCCTCGCGGCCGGCGATGTCGGTGGCGTGAACCCAGAGATACTTCTGGCGCTCGTTGGTCACGGTGTTGGCGTAGGTGAATTCCTTCTGGCCGGCGGGCAGGAAGCGGCGGATTTCCGTGTCGCCGTCCATCAGGCGGACTTCCTTCAGTCCCGCGTCCGACGTGACCTTCAGCGTCATGGGCCAGGCCTGTAGGCGAAGGGTGAAGATGTCGCCTTCGGCGTCGGTGTCGCCGCGAGGCATCTGCATGTCGATCACCGGCCCGGTGGTGATGTAGGTCGTGCCGAACGGCGGATTATCGGGAAACAGGTGGCCCGGCGACCGGGATTTCATGGTGTTGAACATCTTGTCGAGCCAGTCGAGGCCCTCCGCCCCGACGACATTCACATACGCGGAACCGGCTGCGACGTGGTCGATGTCGTCGGCGCTGGTCATCAGGTTGATCGCCAGCGGCCAGAGCATCTGCCCGTCGCGGCAGGTTTTGCCGTAGGGTTCGATCACGCGCTCAACCAGTTGCGAGCCTTGCTCCTGCGTGACCACGCCCATGGCGCAGACGTTGCGCGCGTCGCCGAACGGATAGGGATTGTCCTTGAAGCGATACCAGCCGGCGACGTTCTCGAAGCTGTTGAGCGAGTAGAGCCAGTACAGCGCCATGACGCTGGTGTTCCTGGGATCGGTGCATATGGCCTGCAACCGCTGACAGGTCCGGTCCAGCAAAGGGGCCGAGGGCAGGCGCAGATTGCGGCTGAAGACCCATTCGTGATTGCCGTGGGTGTTGACGTAGGTGATGCCGGGGACGACGAGGAAGTCTGGCGTGCTCAGGCGTTTGCAGTCCTCCTTGAGATGATCGAACGCCTGATCTTTCAAAGCCGCGAAATCTTCGAGGAAAACGATGAAATCGAGTCCCGCCGCGCGGGCTTTGGCGACATATTCATCCGGCGTGCTTTGGCCGGTGGAATAGGTTGTCCGCGCGCCGATCAGGCCTCGGTAGTGCTTCCAGCCGGACTTGAACTGGATTTGTCCGGCCAGATCGCCCATCGCCAGCGTGGCTTGTTCGAGCGCGTCGGATTTCTCGCCCAGCCAGCGGAAGGTGTTGAGGTAGAACTGCCGCAAGCCGCTGCGACGCTCGCCGTGGCCGTCGACGAGAAGTTCGCGGTAGACCTTTTCCGTATCAGGCGTGCTGGTGTGGCGCAGCAGCACATGGGGCGCGTTGAGGCCGATGTAGGCCACGCGACCCTGGCCGTAGTCGCGCACGCCGGCCAAAGGCACATGGCTGGCATAGCCCTCCGGTCGCTGCCCGCGGTCGATATCCGCCAGACCGAACGATGTGGGCTTGCTGCTGGATTTTTCGCCGGCGTCGAGAACGACTTTCCATGGAGCGTCGGGCACGAACGTCAGAGCACCGCAGTACACCAGGAAAAACTCGCCTGAAGGGTAATACACACCCGCGACGTCTTGGTTGAATGGCGAATGCACGCCGGTGGTGTAGGTATGCACTTCGCCGCCGGCATGCACATCCGTCGTCACAGTCAATTCTTTGTCCGCGACCATGCTTTCAAGCAGAATCCGCGTGCCGAACGCCTTGGCCACCGCCTGCCACAACGTGAAGTCGGTGAGCATCTGTTGGCGATCCTGGCTGAACATCAGCCCGCCGCCGGCGGAGACGTAATCCTGCAACAGCTTGATGCTCGCCCGATCCCGGCCGGTCAATTCCACGCGGTAAGGCAACCGGGCCAGCAGCACCAGCCGGCTGCGCCGCAGCAGACTGGGATGTAACTGATCCCACGGGCAGCCGATGTGCGTGGTCCAGCCGGCGTCTTTCATCGCGCTGGTCCATAGCGGAGGCAGCTTGCCGGCCACGTCGAAATCCACCTGATCGCTCGCGCCTACCCACAGGACCGCGTCGGGCTTGCCGGTGAAGGCGACGTCCTGCCGCACCAGGCTGGCATCGTCGAAGAAGTATTCGCCCGGCTGATCCGCCCGCAGTTCCACGCGCACCGATCGCACGAAAGCGGGAACCTGAAACTTCGCGGTGGCCTGCTTCCACGACTGCGTCACAGGCAGCGCCACGCTCTGGGCGTTGGCGTCATCCTTGTGCTGTTCATCGGTCATGAAATGCAGCACCGCCATCGCGGCATTCGACGGCGCGCGGTACCAGAGCGAAAATTCCACGGTCGCCGGCGTGTCCGAAACCAGCGGCGCGGTCTGGGCCCAGAGGACGTACAACCGCGTCGGACCGGGGATCGTGACTTTCACCGCACGCAGGCCGCCGTGGTAATCCTGCTCCCACGGCTCGCCGCGCATGTCCGGCTGGTCGTGATTGACGAAAGCCCAGCCGCCGAGGTTGTGGTACTTCACCGGAGCATCTTCAAAACCGGGGTTTTTCAGCAGGTTTTCCTGCGCCAGGGCCGGCCCGGCCGACAGGATGACCACCGCCATGATGAGAAGTTTCCGCCATGCGGCCTGAATAAAGCTGAACATGAAGAACCTTGCCTTTCAGGAAAGATAGATCGCATCCACAGCATGGTTGAATCGCTGGGACATGTTTCGCGTTCGATGTCTCGGCAAGAATCCGGGCAAGACCCGGACATGCGCGCTCAATAACCGGCTCCGTATCCAGGCCCCCAGAAATCCAGGTCGATCGGATGGGGATTCCAGGGCTGGAAGTAAGGCACATCGTCGAGGCGGTAGATTTTCGCGTGGCCATCGCAATGGACGAAGTTCAGGTGGCCGCCATGGCGCGGCGCGGCATCGGTGATGTACTGGTCCGCGGCGCCGGAGCCGTAGTACAGAGCACCCGCCCAACTGGAGACGTGATAGTCCGCGTAGAGAAACGTCTTCGCGGGCCGAATGATCTTGGACAGCCTGCGACAGGACACGCCGCGTCCGGTCTGCCAGGTGGTGTCGTAGAACCGTTCCGCGCCGTTGACGGCATACGTGGACGTGCCCCCCGGCAATCCCAGATACGCCGGACAATTGAAGGTGGGATACCTTCCGTTGGCCAGATCACCCGATGCGTTGGCGTCAAAGGTCAGCGACGGATACTGGTACGTCGCCAGAAGCACGGGCCAGCCTAGCACATAGCCGGCTTGGGCATACTGCGCCACGGGCATGAACGTCTCACGGTTGGCATCCACATAGGTCTGGGCGCTGAGCTGATGCTGCTTGAGCTGACTGAGGCACTGCACCATGCGGGCTTGTTCCCGTGCCTTCTGCAGGGCCGGCAGAAGCAGCGCGATCAGAAGCGAAATGATGGAAATCACCACAAGAAGCTCGATGAGCGTGAAGGCGGAACGGCTCGGAAGACGATGGCATCGTTTCATGTTTCACCTCGTTTGCCTTGCCAGGGGTACGGTCAGCATGTCATCACCTGCAGGTCCGACGGGACCAGCGGGGTTTCACGCACTTCGGGAGGCCGGCCGTCGAGCATGGCCGACAGAATGTCCAGCGACTTGTCGTACACGTCCGCCATCCGGACACGGACACGGGTCGCGGGCCAGGGCAACGCCAGCGTCGCCTCCTGGCTTTCCACGACGACCCACGCCGGTTCCCGCGGAATATGCCCGATATCCGCCAGTTGTTCGTACATGAATCCCAGCGTCAGATAGTTGTCCTCGCTGAACAGCGCGGTCGGACGATCCGCCATGCTCTTCCACTGGCGATACCATTCCCGGCCACGAACGATGGAATCCCAACCGGACTTTCCGGCTTCGACAGGGTTCCAAAAATTGGTGATCGCGAGGTTGGAGGACATCACCACTTCCCACTTGCGGGCGTAAAAGCGACCCATCTTCCCCTTGGGCAGCCAGACGCCCACCCGCGTGTGGCCGGCCTGTCGCAGATGTTCGCATCCCGCCTGGAACAGCGGGCCGTAATCCATCAGGGTCCGGTACAACTGCGACGGCTCATCACGCGCCACGCCCACGACGGGTATCCCCGCCCGTTCGATGGGCAACACCACCCGTTCGTAGTTCTCCTGCGGCGAGAGCAGCGACGTCAGCAGCAACGCGCCGTCGATCTGACGCCGGCGAACCATGCTCAGCGCGTCTTCCTCCAGCACCCCTGCCTCGTTGAGCAACATCAACGTGGCTTTCAGTCGCCTTTGCCTGGCCTGCTGCACGCAGTGCCGCGTCACCCACTGCCAGTACACCGAAGGTTCAGACGGCTGATTGACCAGCGTGGTGATCAGGCCGATGGTTCCCGTCATGACCACGGGCGTGACGAACGTGCCCACGCCGTGCCGGCGTTCCAGGACATGCTGCCGAGCCAGTTGATCCAGCGCGCTGCGCAGCGTCATCCGCGCCACGCCCAGATGCTTGGCCAGTTCGACTTCCGAGGGCAGTTGGCTGCCGGGCTGAAGGCCCCGATCCGTAATGAACTGCAGAATCTCCGCTCGAAGCTTCTGCCGGCCACCGGGCCGGGAAACGGGGGTCGAAGATGAGGCAGTGGTCGTGGTCATGTTTTAGACGTCTAAGTTAGACGTCTAATATTTTACCCGGTCCGCACACCTCCCGTCAAGCCTTTTGTGACAGGCGAACGGCATCGGCAGGGCAAACGCTCGTGGAGGATGAGGCGGACGAGGTGAAATGGCGAATGTCCAAATCCGAATGTCGAATCAGGTTAAAACAATCATCACCACAACGGCACCACGAGCATGACGTCGCGCCTGGGAACGATGGGTTTTTCGCGCGAGCTGAGGACTGAACCCTATCTCATGGGTTTTTTCCTGTTCTGTAAAGTGAGCGCAACGACTATCGTGCGGGCCGTCGTGCTCGTCGTGCCGTTGTGGTGAACATGCATTTCAATTCGGCATTCGGATTTGAACCATCGGCTATCGGGTTCGGACCATCCTGAAACGCCTCATGCGTTCGTCCAGCCATCGCGTCGGCGGCAGGCCTCGCCCCATGGGCAACCTGTTAAGCTGTAGCCATGGATGTCGTGATCCGCGGGACAGGTGAAATCGGACGTCGCTTGGCGGCGATGGAACGCAAGCCTCGCATCCTGTTCGGCCTTCGTCACCCATGACCGGGACGCGGTTCGACACGAGACAGGCGCGATGATGTGGTGGCCCGTCATGTGCTGGTTGGTGATTGTCGCTCAGGCGCCCGCGTCTGAGTCGGGGGATTCGCTGAGCGCGAACATGAAGCGATGGATCGCCGCCGCCGAGCATGGCGACGCGGAACAGTCTTCAACCTCACGTCAGGCATTGCGGGCCTGGCTGGCGTCGCATCCCTTGCCTGACGCCGCGGGCAGGCCGGAGGACCTGGCCCTCGCCGCGGCCCGGCTTCGCGTCCGGTACGCCCTGTTCCTGCTGGCCCAGCGATCCGGGCAGACCCCGGCCATCAACGCAGAACTCGATGCCCTGCGCGGCGAAGCGTGGCCCATGCGCAGGTCGACCGACGCCCAGGTCGAAGCCGTCGCGGAATACTGGCTGATGATGCTGGACCTCGTGCCGGTGCGCCGACTGGCCAAAACGCCCGGCGAGGCGCTGCGGATGGCGGCGACACGGATGGAGGAACTCTGCGCCAGACTGGCGCGATTCGGCGAGCCGCTGACCCCGGTGGCGCAGGTCATCGTGCGCCACTGCAGGCTCGCTCTGCTGGCGATCCACGACCGGCTCGGACGCAGCGATGACGTGTCACGACAATTGCAGTGGCTCACGGATCATCCCGCGGAACAGGGCCAACCGCCTGATCTGAACCGCTACGCCTATAGCCGGCTGATCGGCAGGGAAGTGGCGATCCGGGTCACGTGTCAGGATGGAAGGCGATGGGACGCGGCCGACCATCGGGGCGAGGTGGTGGTGATCTGCTTCTGGCCTGGACCTGGGCCGGGCCTCGGCGGCGATCTGCTTCGGCAACTGGGCGCGATGCGGGTCAGCGTACTGGTGGTGGACCTCAGCGGCGCGGGAGCCACGGGCTGGGCGCTGCCCGCGCTGCCTTGGCCGGTGTACCGGCAAACGCAAGGCGAGCCGCAACTGACCGACATGCTGGGCGTGCGCGAATTGCCTCGACTGGCGGTGATCGACCGTCAGGGCAGACTCGCCGCGGTCGGCGGCGCGGCGATGATCGAAGACCTGCCCGCAAGACTCGATCAACTGGCCGGCGACACACCGGCTTCGCCATGACCCTTTGCCCGTGATGCTTCCAGAATGATCGCATGGGGCCGTGGACGGGTGGTCCGAATCCAATGGCCGAAGGTCCAAATCCGAATGAAGAATTCAAGGCGATTATCACCACAACGGCACGACGAAAGTGCTCGTTACCCAAACGAGCCGGAAGCGTGAGCGACGGCCTTCCCGCGATTCAGCCCTGATGGTCGTCGCAGGAGGACCGTCGCTGACGCTTCCGGCTCGTAATGCGTCAGGCGCGCCGTCGTGTCGTGGTGTCGTCGTGGTGACGATTGCCTTGACTGATTTCGTCATTCGGATTTGGACATTCGTCATTTCACTCGTCCGCCCCATGCTCCCCATGCGTTCGTCCTGGATATGATTCCCTTTTCGTTCACCTGGGAAGGATGTCGAATGGACAGCATACGTTGGGTGTCGGTTGCATATGCGCTGGGCACGCTGACGACGGCGCTGCTCGTGGGATGTCAGTACGAACCCGGCGCGTTCCCGGCACATGGCCCGGCGAGGACCGTGCAGCCGAAGCCGGCCCAGATGGAGAACGCCGCCACCTCGCGGTCCGCCGCCATCGGCAAGCCCGCGCCTGCCTTCACCCTCGTCAACCAGGACAACCAGCCCATCAGCCTCGCCGGCATGCACGGCAAATGGGTCGTCCTCTACTTCTATCCCAAGAACGACACCCCCGGCTGCACCTGCGAAGCCACCGAATTCACCAGCCTGCTCACGCAGTTCCGCGCCATGGACGCGGTGATCCTCGGCGTCAGCCCCGACTCGCCCTCCAGCGGCCGGTACTTCCGCGACAAATATCACCTGGAACTGATCCTGCTCAGCGATCCGCAGCGCCAGGTCATGTTGCAGTACGGCGCGTGGGCCGACTCGCCGATCACCGGCGGGCAGGTCGTGCGCATGACCTACCTCATCGACCCGACCGGCCTGGTCGCCTGGCACTGGCCCGAAGTGATCCCCACCGGCCACGCCGACCGCGTGCGGGAAAAACTCATGGAACTGGCCCACCCCAAGCCCTGATCCAGGCGGTGGTGAATCAACCATGTCCAAGCCACGCAGACTCCATCGGCTCCAACGCTGGATCATCGTGCTGGCGATGATCGCAGCCCTGGTCGCCGCGTTCTGGAACCTCGTGCTGCCGACCCTGCTCCGCCAGATCATCCTGCGACAGGCCCACGCGCACGGCGTGACGGACCTGGACCTGCAGGTGGACCGCATCCGACCGACGTCGCTGGTATTGTCGAAGGTCACGCTCGGCGCGGGACGATGGAAGGCTGGGCAGGTCGTGGCGACGTTCGATTGGACGCACCTGCGCCAGGGGCGGCTGGCCCCGGTGGTATTGCGCGACGCCGCCTGCGACCTGTCGTTACGCCGGCCGATCGGTTCATCTCTGGACTGGTTCGGCTTTCCCCAGACACAGCCATCCTCCCAGCCCGCGCCGCAGCCTGCGATGGATTACGCCGCTCTGCTCCGCGCCTGGCCGGTGGATCATGTCATGCTGGAGGGGGCGCATCTCGGCGGACTCGGCCCCGACCTCGATTGCGACATCAACCACGCCAGCCTCGATCGACTGCCCGGCGGCCGACTCACCCTCAACGCCGCCCTCAACCTGCACGGATCGGGCATCACCGTCACCGGACATCTTCAACCCTCCGGCCCCGACTCGTCCGCGATCCGCATGGAAGCATCTGTCAACGTGGGTTGGATGAATCCCGTGCTGCGTGTCCAAAGTCGCACGTTCACGCTGACCGGACTTCAAGGCGCGGCACGGATCACGGGCCAGATCGCCTTGGACAGCATCACGCTCGATCTTCGCGGCCACGGCTCCGTGGAGAAAATGACCTCTTCCGATGGTTGGCATGTGACCAGGCTGGAACTGGCCAGCGGCAGCCTCCCGCAAGGCGTCACGGTTCAGTGGCGCAGGTCCGGCGAAGCGGAACAGCCCGCGGGATGGATCATCGCCGGCGTGCCGCAACTGACGCTCGCGGCTGTGGAATGTCCCGCGATGGACCTGCGCGTGCGGGGATTGGACGCGCAGGTTCCCCTGGCGTGGGGCCAGGCCGCGCCGGTGCAGGGAGGATTGCGGGTCGGCTCGCTTCATGCGATGGGCACGGACTGGCCGGTGGCGCTCGTGCCGCTGTCGATGAGCATGTCGGAACACCAGATGACGTTGACCGGCCAGTGGCCGTCGATGCTGGGCGTGAAGCTGGACCTTCAGGGCATCGCCGCATGGAACGCCGATGGACCGGCGGCTTCGCTGCACGCGGATATGGCGGTGGATGACACGCAGAACAATCCCTGGCTGAGCCTGATGCTGCCCGCGCTCAAGGATATGACCCTGCGTGGGCAATTCGCCGCGGAGATGCTATGGAAATCGGGGCAACTGGCCACGACGCTGACCGCCCGCGACGCGACCATCGCCAGCCGGCAGTGGGATGCCGAAGCCCGCGGCGTGCGCGGCTCGCTGGCGCTGACCTCCCTGTCGCCGCTGGCAAGTCCGGGCCATCAGGCGATCCATGTGGACGAGCTTCGCATCGGACGCATGATGCTCAGCGACGGCAATGTCCAGTGGCAGTTGGAAAGCCCACGCTCCCTGTTCGTCGAACGCATGACATGGGGCCTGGGCGAAAAGGGCAAGGCCTGGGTGCATGGCTTCCAGTTCGATCCGCGGGAGCCGAACGTGGACGCGGAGATATTCGTGGAGGATGTGCCGCTGGTGATCTGGCTGGGTCTGCTGACGGATCAGCAGCTTTCCGGACAGGGCGCGTTGTATGGCCGGATACCGCTGAAAATCAGGCCGGGGAGCCGCAACGTGGTCAGCTTCGGCGAAGGCTTCCTCGCCAGCCGCGTGGGCGAAGGCTGGGTCCGCGTGCAGGACCAGCAATGGGTGGCGGACATGGTCAAACGGGCGGGCCTCGGCGAGGGAACCGGCGAGTATGTCAGCGTGGTCCAGCGCAATCTCATCGAAGCCCTGTGCGATTTTGAATTCACCCTGCTGCGCTTCGACATGGAGCCGACGAAGGAGGGCCTGCTCTGCCGCGTGCGGACCGCGGGCAGGGGCCGCCAGGGCGCCAAACAGGAAATCGGCAGCTTGAATATCAACATTCGCGGTCTGGACGACCTGATTAATCAGAGCCTTTGGATAAAATCAGGCGCGGACCGCGCGGCCGGCCACTCCCTGCAACGCCAGATCACGCCGAACCCAGCCCGCAAGGATCAACCATGAAACCACCTGGCGGCACATTCCTGACCCTCGCGGCAATGGCCCTGACGTTGCCCGCGTGCATCAAGACCTCGCACGACGTCAACGTCAACGTCCAGCCGTTGCACATCACGCTGGACGTCAACATCCGCGTGGATCGTCAGCTCGACGATTTCTTTTCCTTTGAAAACCAGGCGACGCAGCCGGCAACGCAGCCGGCCGAAGTGCCTGCGTCCTGATCCTTGACATGGAGAACAGACCATGCGAAAGCATGTCGCCATCCCGCTCGCTGCCGCCCTGTTGCCCGCCTTGCTCCTGAGCCTCGCCGCTTTCGCGCGGGCCGCTTCCTGCGACGACGTGAGCTACGACCAGCTCAAGGCCAGGTTCCAGCAGCGCTATGCCGCGCTGTCCAGCCTCAAGCAGCAGGGCAAGGCGGGCGAAACCAGCGAGGGCTGGGTCGAAGCCGTCAAAGACGAATACCAGTCCGCCCGCGCCGACAGCCAGCGCGATGTCCGTCAATTCCTCCAGGAGGAAAACGACGACCGCAAGCTGCTGTACTGCAAGATCGCCAAGGACCAGGGCGCGACGGAGTCGGCCGTGGCGCAGCGCAACGCAAGACGGAACTTCGACAACGCCGGCCCCGACGAATACCTCAAGGGCAGCGACGGCAAGTGGGTGAAAAAGAAGGACAGGTCGGGCAAGTGACGCCGCCGCCCGCGCAGCCAGGCAGATCAGGGGCGACACGATGGGTGTCGTGGGGGCTGCCGCTGCTGCTGATGGCGATATCCATCGCGGCGCTGGCGTGGTGGCTGCAACCGGCGACAACCGCGCAGCCCGTCCGCGTGCCGGGGATGGACCGCCCCGCCGCTTCCGCGCAGCCCGCTGAACAAATCAATCCCGCCCATGGCGCATGGTCGCAAGGCCCCGGTCAGCCCAGCACGATGTTCCGCGGAAACTGGCCCGGATTCCGCGGCCAGGCCCGCGACGGCATCGCTCCACCGCAGCCAAACCTGGCGACATCCTGGCCCCCTGCCGGACCGCCTGTACGCTGGCGCGTCGAACTCGGCGAAGGCTACGCCGGAGCCGCCATCGACCATGGCTGCGCCTACGTCCTCGACTATGACCGTGCCGCGCAGGCCGATGTGCTGCGATGCCTCTCCATGGACGATGGCCGCGATGTCTGGCGATTCAGCTATCCCGTGCAGGTCAAACGCAACCACGGCATGTCCCGCACCACCCCAGCCGTGGACAGCCATCACGTCGTCACACTCGGGCCGAAGTGTCATGTCCTGTGCGTGGACGCTCACACCGGCCAGCCGAAGTGGGGCATGAATCTCGTGTCGCAATTCGGCGCGACCGTTCCGCCGTGGTACGCCGGGCAATGTCCGCTGATCGACGAAGGCCGCGTCATCCTCGCCCCCGCCGGACCGGAGGCGCTCATGATCGCGGTCGATGCCGACACCGGCGACATCCTCTGGACCACGCCGAACCCGCGGAAATGGCCCATGTCCCATGCGTCCATCACGCCGATGACCCTCGCCGGCACGCGCACGCTGGTCTATCCCGCCCACGGCGGCGTCGCGGGCGTCGACAGCCGGACCGGCAAACTCCTCTGGACCACCGATAGCTGGAAAATCAGCATCGCCACCGTGCCTTCCGCCGTGGATTTGGGTGCTGGCCGCATCCTGCTCTCCGGAGGCTACGACGCCGGCGCGATGATCGTCGAAGTGACGCAACAGGACGATCAGTGGCAGGTCCGCGAGGTGGTGAAGCTCAGCGCGGATGTGTTCGGCGCGCCGCAGCAGACGCCGATCTTCGACCCGCGGCGCCGCGCCATCTTCGGCATTCCCCAGGATGGACAGCTCGCCTGTCTCGATCCGCTGGGCCACGTGCTCTGGCGCAGCGGCGATAGCAGCCGCTTCGGCTTAGGCCCCCTGCTGCTGACCGGCGGCCTGCTGCTGGCACTCAACGACGATGGCCTGCTCACCCTCGCCGCCGTGTCGCCCGATCGCTACCAACCCCTCGCCCAGTTTCGCATCCTGCCA
Organism: Phycisphaeraceae bacterium; assembly: GCA_020848195.1. Lineage (GTDB taxonomy): Bacteria > Planctomycetota > Phycisphaerae > Phycisphaerales > Phycisphaeraceae > JADLAP01. The sequence goes on along the minus strand of JADLAP010000047.1, from coordinate 5,968 downwards.
GGCCACGAATCCTGGGGCCCCCTCGCCCTCGCCGACGGCCTGCTCCTCGCCCGCGATCTGACCGCCATGGTCTGCGTAGACCTGCGGCAGTAGCAACGTCATCCCGCGGCGAAGACGCCGCGGCTAACACATACTGTCGTTCCTTCATAGCTGCGCCATCTTCGTCACCACAACGCAACGCCGCGCCAGCGACAACCCCCCGGAAGTCGTCATTCGCCCAAACGAGCCGGAAGCGTCAGCGACGGCCTTCCGGCGAACAACGATCACGGGTGATTCGCGGGGAAGGACTTCCGGGGGCCGTCGCTTACGCTTCCGGCTCGTTCCGTGCATCAATCCTCCCACCCCCACATCCCGCCGGTTGTCTTGATTCGGTTGGTGCGTTACACCATGCCCATGCAGCGTCCGCAGGCCGCATGGCCGCGCGGACGCCGTCCGGGAGTCTCGGCCATGAATCGGTATTCCCATCACCGTTGCCGCGCAGGCCGGACAGCCGTATCGGCAAGGCGCGGTTCCAGAAATGTCAAATGTCATGCGTTGATCCTTGAGTCTCTTTTCGCATTTGGAGCCTGTAAGCGAGACGAAAGGATGTCGCGATGTACTTGATGTACGTGGATGACAGCGGTGATTGCGGTCTGCCGTCGGACGGATCGCCGTCGAATCTGTTTTGTCTTTCCGGACTGGTGGTGCATGAACTGCGGTGGAAGCAGACCCTGGCTGATCTGGCGGCATTTCGACGTTGGCTGCGTGGCCGGTACATGGTGAACATCGAGGATGAAATGCACGCGGCGGAGATGATCAGCAAGCCATCGAAGCTGGCGGCATCGCTTCAGAAGCTGAAGAAGTACGAGCGGCTGGCGATCATCCGCCACTTCGCCGACGCCATTGCGAGGTTGTCGGACGTGAGCATCATCAATGTCGTGGTGGACAAACGGGCGAATAGGGTTCCGAACAAAGATGAGGTGTTTCGCTGGGCCTGGTATGCGATGTTTCAGCGGTTTGAGAATACGATCCGGTATCAGAACTTCCCCGGGCCGAGGAATTCGGACGATCAGGGTTTGGTCTTTCCCGACAACACGGACGGGCAGAAGCTCAAGCGATTTCTTCAACGGATGCAAATCAGCAACCCGTTGAAGATACCACATGGCTCAGGAGCATTCGTTTACGAAAATAAGCCGATCCGCGTGATCATCGAGGATCCGATCCTGCGGGACTCGCGGGAGTCGTACTTCATTCAGGCGGCTGATTGCGCGGCATTCCTCTTGAAGCAAAGCGTTGAGCCGTCGAGCTTCATGAAACAGCATGGCGGAAACGCCTACCTGGGGCGGCTGGACCCGGTCCTGTGCAAGCGGGCGTCAGACAAAGACCCGAGCGGAAGAGGCGTGGTGTGGCTATCAAAAGGGCAAAAAAATGGGGCCCTTGCGGGCCCTGGAGGATCCTACTGCCCGGATAACCCGGGGTTCAGATCCGCAATCAGTATACGATCCAATCTTCGGCCAAACAAGGTCAAAAATGACCTGGCACGCGACTAACCCCACATCCCGCCGGTTGTCTTGATTCGGTTGTTGTGTTACACCATGCCCATGCAGCGCCCGCAGGCCGCCCGGCCATGCGAATGCTGTCCGGGAGTCTCGGCCATGATTCGGCATTCCAATCACCGTTGCCACGATGACAATCCTCTAGCAGCAATTCGCAAAGCCGGGAATGGCAAAGCCAAGCGTTGACTCCTGAGTTTCCACGACCATGGACCTGACCACCGCCATCCTGTGCGATCACGCCCGCGAGCAGATCGCTTTCCGTGGCTTGACCGAAGCCCAGGTTCGGGCTGTCCTCGCTCATCCCGACGCGATTCACCCCGTTCGGCCGGGCCGCATCGTCGTCCAGGTTGTGCTTCCCATGGGCAATCCGCCGCGTTCATTTCTGCTTCGGGTCTTCATCGACGTGGATCGCACCCCGCCCGAGGTGGTCCCGGTCTACCTCACGAGTAAGATAAGCAAGTACAGGAGTCAGCCATGAAAACGGTTTACGATCCACACACGGACACGCTGACCATCCGCCTCAGCGACCGCCCCGTCGCTGAAAGCGATGAAGACAAGCCCGGCGTCATCCTCGACTACGATGCCGAAGGCAACCTTGTCGCCCTGGAAATCCTCGACGCTTCCAAACGCGTCCCCGATACGCGAATGATGCAGTTTGAGGTCGCGGCGTAGCAGACGGTTTCAAGTCTGAAACGCAACGAGCCGCAAGCGTCAGCGACGGTCTTCTGGTAACGACCATGACGGGTGATTCGCCGGAGGGCCGTCGCTCACGCTTCCGGCTCGTTCCGTGCATCAATCCTCCCACCCCCACATCCCGCCGGTTGTCTTGATTCGGTTGTTGTGTTAAACCATGCCCATGCAGCGCCCGCAGGCCGCCCGGCCTTGCGGACGCCGTCCGGGAGTCTCGGCCATGAATCGGCATTCCAATCACTGTTGCCTCGCAGGCCTGACAGCCGTATCGGCAAGACACGGCCTTCAAAATAGCCAATCTTGGGTTCCCGCATTCACCGATAACAAGGGTTTTCCGCGGGGAATTTCCATATCGGGTTCCGACCCGTTTGAATTTCTCTTTGCTGAGGAGGGAGCACATGAATATGATCCAAGTAGCGATTGTTAGTCTTGGGCACTTAAAACACCGAATTGACTTTAGTCGAATTCGTTCATGGAAATCTACCATCTTTTCTGTTTGCAGTGTGAGCACTCAGCCGGACATTCAAGGGGGAGATGCAGGATGGCAAACATTCCGTGACAATCAACTGAATACTGTGGAACTAGTCAGTGACGCTAACATCACTGTAGCCATCACTGAATATGCACTCGAAGATAACTACTACATGCGAAAACTCCCCAGCAGTGTGATTGTTCTATCACTGTACGAAACAGCAGAATTCCTTGAGCGGCACAACATTCCGCTGGAGCATTTCATCATTAGAAACATATACGAACTCTGCCTGCTCTTCCATCTATATCCTAATGATTTGCCTCCAACACGAGAAAATGTGCCCGATATTATCCATGATGAGACCCGTTCGTGCCTCTTCGATATGAATGGCGTCAAGTCGGATGTCGTGTTCTCAACTTCGTGTCCATCGCTGTGTCACCAATGCCAAGCTCGTGTGGCGAGAGCCCAATTGCCAGAGGGAATAATCTCTTGTCTGGAAAAGGAGCTTCGCAAGATTCGTAAGCCAATGTACTACCGGATCACAGATTTCGTAAAGCAACACCCCATACTCTCGCTCTTGCTCACACTAATTGTCTCGTTTGCGATGGAGCTTGCGGGAAACGGAGTATACGATTGGCTCATAGGCTAGCCATAGAATAGTGCCAAGAGAAAGAAAGAAGTACATTATTCATTCAGCCAGTGTCAATAAATGGGACCAGAAAAGGGTAGAAGTACATTTACCATGCCTCCCACCCCCACGTCCCGCCGGTTGTCTTGATTCGGTTGTTGTGTTAAACCATGCCCATGCAGCGCCCAATGGCCCCTTGGCCACACGAACGCCGCCCGGGAGTCCTGCCCATGAATCAACCGGAAACGCATCGCGACCGAGATGACCTTCCGCCATCAGCTATTCACAACCAGAAATGTCAAAGTCAAGCGTTGAGCCCTGAGTTCCGCCCTACCTCAGTTCCCCATTGAGCGAAAGGAACACGCGATGGCGATGTGGCTATACCAACTGAGTCAGACCAACTGGAGCCCTAACAGATACCGCATTGAAATCTGGGAGAGTGAACGATGGCATTGGGAGGTTGGCAATAAATCAGGTCATGGCACAGAGCCGGTACAAGGTGACACCGTTGTATTTTTTTATGCGCCTTCAGGAGGAAGTGACCCTGGATTTTATGGCTGGGCAGTAGTATTGGAATGGTGCTCAGGATCGCCAGGAGAACTCTATTTCCGGCCGACAGCCCCCAGCGACACCCTCAAAATGTATCCATGGTGGGACAATGAAGCAGAAAAGATTGCCAATAAGATCAGAGGTAACATGCCGCAGAGAACACTGTGGTTGATTGACGAAGAGACAGTACCACAATTACGGCATGGCATTGCAACATGGCTTGCTTGTTCTTCTGACAAACACGCTATGTAAGAAATTCGTCACTTACGCTTCCGGCTCGTCATGTCTGTGTCACATCACCACGCCAAATCCTTGCCGGTGAGTTTGCGGTAGGCGTCGAGGTATTTGGCGAGTGTGCCGGCGGTGATGTTGTCGGGGAGGGTTGGGCCGGGCGGGGTTTTGTCCCATTTGCCGGCTTTGACGAGTTCTTCGAGGTAGTTGCGGACGAATTGTTTGTCGAAGCTCGGCTGGTCACGGCCGGGCTGGTACTGGTCTGCGGGCCAGAAGCGGGAGCTGTCGGGCGTCAGCACTTCGTCGATGAGGATGGGTTTGCCTTGAGGGTCATCGACGGGCAGGCCGAACTCGAATTTGGTGTCGGCGAGGATGATGCCGCGCTGGGCGGCGTGGTCGTGGCCCATCTGGTAGATGGCGAGGCTCAGGTCTCGGAGGGTGGTCATGAGTTCGGTGCCGACGATTGCGCAGGCGCGATCGCAGGAGATGTTTTCGTCGTGGCCTGACTCTTCCTTGGTCGCGGGGGTGAAGATGGGGGCAGGCAGTTTGTCACACTGTTTCAAACCAGCCGGGAGTTGGATGCCGCAGACGGACTGGGACTTCTGGTACTCCTTCCAGCCGGAGCCTGCGAGGTAGCCGCGGACGACGCATTCGATGGGCACGACGTTGCAGCGCCTGCCGACCATGGTGCGGCCCTTGAGGGTCTGACGCTGTTCGGCGGTCAGGCCCGCGACCTGCTCGGCATCGGTGGCGATCAGGTGATGCGTCATTTTGCCGGCCAGCTTTTGCGCCACCATGTCGAACCAGAACTTGCTGATCTGGGTCAGCACGACGCCCTTGCCGCCGATGCCGTTGGGCATCACGACATCAAACGCGCTGATGCGGTCGGAGGCGATGATGAGCAGGACATCGCGGCCGTCGGCGAGTTTGGCCTGATAGATGTCGCGGACTTTGCCCTGACGTCGGCCGGGCAGCGGGAGATCGGTCTTCAGGACGGGAGCAGGCGCGGGCATGGGATTCTCCATCAAGAGGCGGGGAATTATTGTTGCGGCGTTTCCGGGCCGCGGAGCAGGTCGATGATCATTTTCAGGATTTGACTATAGCCTTTGGTGAGCAGGTTGTTGTCGAACTCGGGCTGCTCGGCGTAGGCGGTGCTGAGTTCCTCGGGCGGCTTGAACCGCACGTCGGCTGTTTTGCCGTAGCGGATTTTGGAAAGGGTCATGCGATCGCTCTGGTACTCGATGAGCTTGCCCATGTCGTCGAGGAGGAAGACATTTTCGTGGAGCTGGCCGGTGCGGATGTCGGGAGAGATCCATTTGAGCCGGATGCCGCCCGCGGCGCGTTCGACGGTGAAGGGGAAGCAACCGCGGCTGACGGCTCCGACGAGGAGCTGGCTGAGGCCCTCGGCGGTGGAAAGCCACTTGGTTTCGAGGGTTTTCCGAAGCGATGGGAGGAATTCCTCGCCGGGCTTGAGCGAGAGCGAGAAGCTCCAGACGAGATGGCCGTCGCTGGGGTCCGCCATGAGGTTGATCTGGGGCACGGGCACGGGGCCGAGCGTTTTGTAGGCGTAGCCGCTGCGTTCACCGGCGAGGAAGAGCCTGCTTTTCTGGTCCTTGCACTGGTAGTACACCGCCGGGCGCTGCGCGACGCGGAAGTCGAGCGTCAGGTCGTCCTTGGGTGCATAGGCGAAATACAGCTCGAACGGATCGCCCTCGGCGGGTTTGCCGCGGAGCGTGAACTCCAGGGCGTCGAAGTTGTCGTGCATGTCCTGCAGCATGGTGAGCATGTAGCCGGCGTGGGCTTTGAGGTTCTGTTCGAGCTTGCCGATCTGGCGGGCGAGACGATCGGCGGCGGTGGCCCATG
>JADLAP010000046.1 GCA_020848195.1 Phycisphaeraceae bacterium | reverse complement strand
GATGATGACGGTTCAAATCTGGGATGTCACGGGGAACAAGCGACGGGACGTGTCCGTTCCGGCCGATGCGCCGATCAATCGCATCATCGCGGTTCTGCTGGACAAGATGAGCATGCCCCAGAACGCGCCTGACGGGCAGCCGCTGAGCTACAAGTTTCACCACAAGGCTTCCGGCCGGCAGTTGTTGGACACGCAAAGTCTACAGGACGCCGGCGTGAAGGAGGGCGATGTCCTGCGGATGCAGCCGGAGATCACCGCGGGCTGAAGTTCGCACAGAGGGACGGTTGTTCGTTCATGAATGAGTCGACGATCCAAGTCACGTCCGCCGATGCCGCCGCCGCCACGGAGGATCGCTTTCACCGCCTCCGGCTGATCCGGTGGTGGGACCAGCATCGCCTTCATGAGGCGAAGGTGGTGGTCATTGGGGCCGGCGCACTGGGCAATGAGCTGGTCAAGAACCTGGCTCTGCTCGGCGTGGGCAACCTGTTCATCGCGGACATGGATCGCATCGAGAATTCCAACCTGTCCCGTTCGGTGCTGTATCGTGCGGCGGACAATGGTCAGTTCAAGGCCCAGACCGCGGCGTCGGCGGCGAGGGACATCTATCCCGATCTCCGCGCTCAGCACTTCAACGGCAACGTGGTGTACGACCTGGGCCTCGGCGTTTACCGCTGGGCGGACATCGTGCTCGGCGGCCTGGACAACCGCGAAGCGCGCCTCGCCATCAACCGCGCGTGCTGGAAAGTGAACAAGCCCTGGATCGACGGCGCGATCGAGCAGATCAGCGGCGTCGTTCGCCTGTTCGTGCCCGACGGCGCGTGCTACGAATGCACCATGTCGGAAATGGACTGGAAACTGCTGCAATTGCGGCGAAGCTGCAATCTTCTGTCCCGCGCCCAGATGGAGCAGGGCAAGACGCCGACGACGCCGACCGTCAGTTCCATCATCGCCGGCCTGCAAGCGCAGGAAGCCGTCAAACATCTGCACAACCTGTCCACCATGGCCGGCAAAGGCTGGGTGTACGACGGCATGTCCAACGAAGCCTACATGGTCGAATATCCCCGCAAAGAAGAGTGCTACAGCCACGACACCATGGAGGAAGTGGTGGAACTGTCCGGCGGAGCGGGGGACTTCACCGTGGCCGACCTGCTCGACGAAGCCCGGCATCATCTGGGCGGGAACGCCGTGCTGGAACTGGGCCGGGAAATGCTGGAGAAACTCGTCTGCGCGAAATGCGGCAGGGAGGAACAGGTTTTCGCGTCGCTGGGCAAAGTCTCGGCCGACCGTGCCATCTGTCCGCACTGTGGTCACCTGCAGCGCGACGTGCGAACCTTCTTCCGCATCGAAGGCCATGAACCGTTCATGAACCGCACGCTGGCGGACATCGGCGTGCCGCCGTTCGACATCATCCTGGCCCGGTCCGGCGATCGCCTGATCGGTCTGGAGCTTTCCGGCGACGCCGGCGCGGTGCTTGGGCCGCTGTCGTCGCAGGAGGGCGTCGAATGGTCCTGATCCGTCAATCGGTGATTGATGAAATCCGCAGCCACGGGCTATCCAGTCCGAGCGTGGAGGTTTGCGGCGTGCTGGCGGGCCGGCTGCGCCAGAGTGAAGCCGGCGAAGAAGCCTGCGTCACCGTGGCGGTGCGTGGCAAGGGCGCGATCGGCCATGCCGGCAGCGTCACCTTCACCGCCGATACCTGGCAGCACATTCAAAGCGTTCTCGATCGCGATCATCCCGATCTGCGCATCGTCGGCTGGTACCACACCCATCCGGATTTCGGCATATTTCTTTCGGAAATGGACCTGTTCATCCACAGCCAGTTCTTCAATCTGCCTTGGCAGATCGCGCTGGTGTATGACCCGATCCGTGAGGAACAGGGATTGTTCACCTGGCAGCAGGGCAGGGCGCTGCCGGGCGAGTTTGTGATTGAGGATGACCTGAAGAAACCGGAGCCGCCCATACGGTCGGCGTCCGCGTCGCTTGATCCGGTGCGACAGCTCAATCGCCGCCTGACCGCCATCGTGCTGGCGTGGGTGGCGCTCATCGCCGCGGCCCTGATCTGGTTGACCGTGACGCCGTCGTGGCGCGGATCCTGATGCATGAGGATGGGACAAGGAGCGTACGGATGTCGGATACGAAAATTGCCATCACCTGGGACGATGTGAACAGTCCCGAGGTCGAAAAGCGTCTCGAGCGCCAGACCGCGCTGCAGAAGGCCCATGAGCATTACCTGCAGCAGCGGTCGCAGGCGACGACCACCGGCCAAGCCGGCGCGGCGCCGATCGTTCGCCCGGGCCGCAGCCGCTTCTGGCGCCACCGCCTGTTCTACACCGCCGTTTTCGGCCTGCTCGCCGGCATCCTCGCCTGGGCCGCCAGCGAGGGCTTCCGCGTCGCCGTTCCCAACCGCTATCTCGAAATGGTCAGCCTGGTCCAGCAGTTCAACGACATTCAGACGAAGAAAGCCAACAACGAAATCCTCGACTTTGAAGCCGAATCCAAGCTCAAGACGCTCTACGAACAGCATTCCGAAAGCCCTTACACACGCATCCTCGCGGATCAGAGTCTGAGCTTTGACCAGCAGAAAAAGCTGATTCACGAGCACGAACAGAAAGACGTGCTGATCTACAAGCTGCATCAGTTCATCGGTTACGCGCTGATCGGCCTGTTCTTCGCCACGGTGTTGTGCATCGCCGAGCCGCTGATGTCCCGGCACTGGCGCTCCGTGGTCATCAACGGCGCGGTGGCCATGGTCGTCGCCACCGTCGGCGCGCTCATCATGGTGCTCTTTTTCAACATGATCTACGTGAAGCTCGGCGGCGATCAGCGCGGAGCCGGTTTTGTCCGACAGGTGATTGCCCGTTCCGTCATGTGGGGGCTGTTCGGCCTGTTTCTGACCATCGCGCCGGGTCTGGCGATGTGGAACATCAAACGATTCTCCATCGGCCTGATCGGCGGATTCGTCGGCGGCCTCGCAGGCGGCATGTTCTTCGACCCCGTGATGCGATACGCGGGACACAACGACGTGCTGAGCCGGTTCATCGGTCTGGTCGCCATCGGTCTGGCCTCCGGCATCGCCACGGGCCTGCTCGAATCCGCCGCCAAAGCCGGCTGGCTCAAGGTCACCTCCGGCCTGATCGCCGGCAAACAGTTCATCATTTACCGCAATCCGACCTACATCGGCAGCTCGCCGATCTGCGAAATCTACCTCTTCAACGATGCCGCCGTCGGCGCTCACCACGCCGCCATCCACAGCGTCCGCGGCGGGTACGAGATCGAAGACCTCAACGATCACTCGCAGACGTATCTCAACGGCCGGCCCATCATCCGCGCACGCCTTCGCGGCGGCGATGAAATCCAGGTCGGATCCTCCACCTTCATCTTCCAGGAACGCAAGCAGACCGTGGTGTTCTAGCCCCAAAGGATGCAGACCATGCCAGTCCTCGTTGTCGAAAAAGGAAGACAGAGCGTCGGACTGGTCCTTCACGGACCGGCCTACATCGGTCGCGTTTCGGGCCTGGACATCGTGCTCAAGACCGACGGCGTCTCACGCCTTCATGCCCGCGTCGGCCTCGACGGCGACCGCTACTTCGTCGAAGACATCGGCTCCCGCAACGGCATCATCGTCAACAACCAGAAAATCTCCGGCAAGGCATACCTGCAGGCCGGCGACATGATCCGCGTCGGCAAGGCGATCATCAGTTACCGGGAACTTTCCGAACTGCCGCGCGGCGTGCAGGAGTTGCCCCGGCTGAATCCCGAAACGCGGGACATCGTCTTTTCCTGCGGCAAATGCCATGCGGTGCTTCGCGCCAAGCCGTACCGCGTCGGCGCGGCGGGCAAATGTCTGGGATGCCATTCCAAGGTGCTGATTCCCCCGCGGATCGGCGATATTGCGAAATTGCTGTCCACCCAGGCTCCCGCGATGCCTTCAAGCCGCGACAACGTGGCGGATCGGCCGACGCCCGCGACGAAAACCGCAACGCCAGCTCCATCTTCACCGCGTTCTTCGCACGACACCGATTTCGTCGGCGCGGACGTCGATGACGTGCTGGCCGAGATCGACGCGCTGGAAGCATCGCTGAGCAAAGCCGACGAATCCGGATCCGACGACACCGCCATGGGCACGGATCAGGAAGCGACAATCGACGACGCCCTGCATCATGCCACGGTCGCCTCCGTGAACCGCGTGGCGAAAACGCGGACCGAGCCGGCGGAGCATGAATCCGTCACCGCCCTGGCGGATGACTCGGCCGCGGATGTGGCGGCGGTGGAGGAGACGGATTCCAGCCATGACACCGGACTGATCGAGTGGCTGGAGGAAGACCAGGAGGAAGATGCGGCGGCGGAATCGTCGGATCACGCGATGTCTCACGTGGGACGCGACCATGCTCACATGCACATGGAAGCCGATGCCGCGGTGGCGGATCAGCCTGCCTTGCGCGATCTGGGCCTGTGCAGCGTCTGTCATTCGCCGGTGACCAGCCGTCAGGAACACGTGATCTGCGACGCATGCCAGTCGCCGTATCACGCGGATTGCTGGAACACCATGCGCGGCTGCTCGACGTACGGTTGCGCCAACGTGAACGCCCTGGCGAAGACGACATCAGCCGATGCGCTGGCGGCGACGCTGACGAGCGATCCCGGTCGAAAGTCGGAGGCGAAAAAGAACATTCGAGGCCGGGACGACAGCATTCCGTGGGACTGGTTTTTCGTGGCTGCCGGCGTTTTTGCCGTCATGACGGCCCCGTTCACGGCGGGCATCACCAGCGGGCTGGTTCTGCTGGCGTCGCTGATTTACCTGGTTCGCCCGCATCGTCGCCGGGTGTCGAAGATTGCCGTGGCGCTCGTGCTGGCGCTGACGGTGTTCGGCGTGGCGGCGGGCATTGTCGGTTTCAAGATGGTCCGCGAACTGGGTTGGATCAGCTTTTGAGAGGGAATGGAGGTTCAGGTGATACGCTTTCCATGTCCAAACTGCGGTACGGCCTTTTCCGTGCCGGACAACTTCGCCGGCCGCAAGGGCCGGTGCAAGAAATGCGGTGCCACTATCCAGGCGCCAACCGGTGAAAGCGCATCTGCGCCGAGACGGGATCCCAGACCGTCCACGTCCGTTCCGGTCGACATGATCGGCCGGGCGCTCACGGGCGCGGTCACCGGACAGATGCGACGTGCCAACTCCCCATTTACTCCCGCGGTTCCCGTGCCGTCTCATGCCGCCAGGACCGCCTCCGCCTCCGTGCCCGCCGGCGACAACGGCCAGGCCGCGTCCCTCGATGCCGTGCCGCGCAAACTGCCCCTGCGCGCCCGCCGTCTGCTCTCCGACGCGCGCCTGATCCGCAAGATGTTCCGCGGCAGCGAATTCATCCGGGTTCGTCCGCGCCATGGCGAACCGCCCGAGGTATATGAAGTCGAATACCGCGTCAGCAGCATCCAGGTCGGCAAGGGCGGCAAACTGGTTCCGTGTCACCGCCATCTGGTGGAGATTCAGCTCACGCAGGATTACCCGCGCATGGCTCCGATCTGCCGGATGCTCACGCCGATCTTCCACCCGAACATCAGCGAAGCGAGCGTCTGCATCGGCGATCACTGGGTCGCCGGCGAGCATCTGGCGGACCTGATCGTTCGCATCGGTGAAATGATCGCATATCAGGCGTACAACATTAAAAGTCCGCTCAACGCCGAGGCGGCGATGTGGGTGGATTTGAACATGGACAAATTGCCCCTGGACAACCGCGATTTGACGCCACCGGTGAAGGCGCAGTAAGTAAAACGCCATAAATGCCGCTTGACATCCACTTTCGCCAAGCTCTAGGTTTCATGTGTCGCCGTTCTCCGCGAAGGAGACCGGATTCATGGAGCGGCAACTGGCGGATTGGATCAACGCGCACAACATGACGTCCTCGACGCCGGCGCAGGTTCTCGCGGCGCTGGCGGAGCAAGTGTCGCAACTCAGGCCGATCACCTCGGCGTCGCTGCTGGCGTGGGCGACGTCGTCGGGCCGCATTCTCCGGCTCGAACAGGCGGCGCAGAACACCCAACTCAGCGACGAAGTCCGCAACATCGCCCGGGCCGCGGTCCTGCTCATCGAGCGTGACGGCACATCGCTGGACATGTCCCGTCGGGACATCGCCGACGCCGTGAGCAGTCTCGTCGCGGCCGGCGTGCTGACCACGGATGAGCGGGACGAACTGATCGCCATGGCGTCGTGCAACCGCCGGCGAGCCTGTGTCGATGGATTGAACGCTGACATTTCCGAAGCTGCCGTCGTTCGCGCGATGGCCCTGATTCAGGAGTAATTCGCAATGGCCAACACCATCACATGGTCCGCCATGTCCACGCTTTCCACCGGCCTGTCCACGCAGCTCAACGCGATGTCCAACGACGCCTTCAGCGCAGCGGGAACGGAGATCGACAACGCCACAGCCCGCAACCGCTACGCCGACCTGGAGCTGAATGTCGCTTTCGGCACATCCCCCAGCGCCGGCGGTCGGTGCGACGTGTACCTGCTGTCCTGTCTGGATGGCACGAACTATCAGGATGGCGGTTCCTCGGTGACGCCGCCGTCCACCGCGTGGGTGGGCAGCTTCCCGCTTCGCGCCACGACCAGCACCCAGCGGGTGCATCTCCGCGGCGTTCTGCTGCCGCCGGCGAAGTTCAAGTTCGTGCTCCACAACAAATCCGGCCAGTCGTTTCCGGCCAGCGGCAGCACGCTCCTTCACGCCGTCTACAACGAGGAAATCCAGTGACCCCCGGAACTCTGTTGCCAAACCGATGCCGTATCAACCGTCTCTCGCCGCTGGCGGCAGGGCTTGTTCGGGCGTATGTCGCCGCTCCGTCGGTTGGGACGGCACGCGACCTGGCGGGCGGTGATCTGGCGCTGTCGGGCAGCGGCGCCGCCCGGCCGATCCAGGCTTTCGATCCAGGCTGCGGCCCGGTCTTCCAATACGACGGCGCGGATGACCGTCTTCAAGGGTCTGTCGTACCCGAAACCAATGGCAGCGTGTCCGTGGCCATGTGGATCCAACCTCGGGCGCTTCCCACGGCGGGCAACTTCGCCGTGCCGGCGTCGTGGTACGACTACTACGTCACGGACGCGGAATACTCCACCGGACTGGTCGTGCAGCTTTTCAACAATGCCGGGACACATCAACTCTATGCGGGCATCGGCTTCGGCAGTTCCGCGACGGTCAACTACTCCTCCCTTGGCTTCTTCACCAACTGGACGCTTTCGATCTTGCAGCCTTCGCTGGTCTGCTGCGTGTACAACCATGTTGATCGCACGCTGCGGCTATCCATCAACAGCACGGAAATCGGCGCTTCGACGTGGAGCGGCACAGGTGATCCCCGCTACGTCAGCGGGAGCAAGGCGCTGAACATCGGCCAGTTCGGTTTCATGACCTACGCATCCTCGGAGCTGGTGCGCGCTTTCGACGGATGGATCGGGTCCGTGCTGATCTGGAATCGTGCGATCAGCGGAACGGAAGTCCAGCGGCTGCACGATCCTTCCACGCGATGGTCGTGGCTGGCGACACGGAGAACACCCTGCGCCAAATTCATCAGCGTACCACCTTCGTCCGGCGGCGGAGGAGGGGCGTTTGGCGTGCTGGGATCCTCGCTGATCCGCGGATGGGCGGTGGCGGGTTGATCTCAGTCCGGCAGGGATAGCTGGTCGATGTAGCAGTTCTCGAAGGCCGGATCGAGGTTGAGTTCCACGATCTCCATGCTGGATGCGATGCGACGGATTTCATCCATGGCGCCGCGATCGAGCAACGCCATGTAAGCTCCGGCGAGACTGGTGTTGCCGACCAGTTCGACCTGCTCGCGCCGGAAGCCGGGGAGCAGGCCGCTGCCGATGGCGCTGCTCACATCCATGTGCATGCCGAATCCGCCGGCCAGGTAGAGCTTTTGCACATCGGCAGGCGACATGCCGACGCGATGGAGCAGTGTGAGGATGCCCGCGGCAATGGCGGCCTTGGCCTGGAGCAGACTGGCCAGGTCGGTTTCCGTGACGAGGATGGGGCGCTTGCCCTGGCCGTAGGCGACGCGAAGCCGGGGGCCGTGTTCGTCCTGTTGATCCAGCCACTGATCGAACCGGCCGTGGTCCGTCTGGAATCGTCCGGTTTCGCTGAGCAGGCCGGATTTTTTGCCGTGGGCCATGACGTCGATGTAGGCGGTGCCGCAGAGTCCGATGGGATGCACATCATCGCCGGCGCCGATCAGGTCGTATTCCAGTTGTTCATTGTGGATGCGGACATGGCTGACGGCTCCATCGCCGGCGCGGACGCCGGATTTAAGCCCCGCGCCTTCAAAGGCAGGTCCCGCCGCCGTCGCACAGCCGAGCGTCTTCTCGCCATGTTTGAGGATGATTTCGCCGTTGGTGCCGACGTCGACGAGCAGGTTCGGGCCTTCGTCGTAGGCCAGACCGCTGGAGAGTACGCCTGCGGTCAGGTCCGCGCCGACATAAGCCGCCGCGCTGGGCAGCAGATGCACGGGGATGTGGTGCGATTTCGGGCCGTCGCAGATGCCCAGATCAAATGCATCTTCAATGCGATGTTCGAGAAACACCGCCGTGAACGGCGCGTAACCCATGGTGCTGGGATCCACGCCGGCCAGCAGGTGAAGCATGGTCGTATTGGCGGCGATGCGCGTCACGCGACGCTGGTCCGTCGTCGCGTTTGCCTGCTGGAGCGATTCCGTCAGCAGCTTGCGCAGCGTGCCTCGGGCGACGGATTTCTGCAGACGGGCGATCATGGCCCGGTCGTTGAGGCAGAGATTGATGCGGGTCAGCACGTTGTCGCCGAGGTCCATCTGGGCGTTGAAGTCGGACGCTTTGCCGACGATTTCGCCATTGGCCAGATCGACCAGCAGCAGGGCGACGGTGGTAGTGCCGATGTCCACGGCGACGCCGAGGTCGGCTTTGCCGCCGGCGGCATATATCCCCTCCGCGGGCTGCCACAGCGGGTCGTGGGCGTAGGGCACATTGAGCTTGAACTGGTTGACCACATGGGGCCGATGGCTCAGCAGGGCGCGGGCGTCGATGTGGATATCCGCGCTGCAGCCGGGGATGACGGCATGTTGACAGCCGCGGACGGTGATCGGCGTGTGTCCATGGGCGTCAAGCTTGTGTCCTGTAGCGGTATTGAGCAAGGAGCCGGCTGTCAATTCCACGGTGCAGGCGTCGCACAATCCGCGTTGTCCGCAGCGGGTATTGAGGCTCAGGCCGTAGCGCGCCAGCAGGTCGGTCAGGAGCGTCGGGGTTCGGGATTCGCAGCGGATGGTTGTCTTTCCGCGCGGAGATTCCACATGCAGTTCGGACGAGGATGACATGGTTCGCGGGCCTTTCAGATGGCGGCGGGAGGGTAGAGCATAGCGAGGTCATCAGACCCGGACCACGGGGGCGGCATCAATGACGCGGTCGTCGCCGGTCATATGGATCGCCTGGCCCGGGCGCACGACGACGAAGCGGTCATCGTCCCAGTTGCCCGCCAGCAGATCGCGCATCAGCGACGGATCGCCAGCCTGGAGATCGAACTGCCAGCCGAGCCACTGCGCGCAGTCCCGTGTGTACTGCAGGTCCTGATCGGTGACGCCGATGCTCAGGTGGACATAGGTGGCGCGTTCGTAGGACTTGAACCAGCCCTGCTCCTGCTCCATGAGATATTCGGCGTCTTCTTTGCCGAATTTCTCGGCATATTCGTTGAAAAGTTTCTCGTAGCGCTGCTTGCCCGGCGGGATGTGATGTTTGTTCCAGCCGGGGGAGTACCAGTAGGTGCCTGGGTTGGCGGCGACATACTCGGCGTAGCGCTGACGCGAGCCGAGGAGGTGGGTGATGCAGTCGTGCGCGCGGGCGATGACGATGCGGCATCGCGAGGGGCGGATGCCTTCGGTGCCCCGGCTGCACAGGCCGTAGCCCAGCACGATGGCGTCGATGTCGTCGCGCTGTTCGATCTGGTCGACGACCTGCTGCAGCATGTCGCGGAGTTTGGGCGGATCGTTGTGCAGGCCCTGTTCCATCATGTGGACGAGGCGAACCTGGGGCAGGGTCCGCACCAGTTCCCGCACCTCGGCTTCGAGCACGGCGCAGGTGACGATGGCCAGACGCGGCGTGTCGGCGGGCAGGGGTTCCAATGGAGCGGAAGACGCCGCCGGGGACGGCTTGTCAGGGGGAAGATCAATCATGGGCGGGTGTCCAGGTTGACGAGATTATTTCACGGGGTCACATTGTATGAGTCTTGACCGACGCGGGAAGACCATTATCATAGTTCCCTTTCAGGATACTTGTGTCGTCTAATTTGGAAACGAATCTCGGTTCTCGTAAACAGGCCGGGCGATCGTCTCGGGTGGATGACGGGCCTTGGTCTGGCGAAGCCGCATACTGAGGAGTGATTCGGATGAGTGAATATCAGGAACTGAACGCAGCCATTGTCAAGGGCGACCGCAACACGGCCAAGAGCCTGACGCAGAAGTTTCTTGACGCGGGCAAGGGTCCTCTGGAAATCGTCGAGCAGGGCCTGGTGCCCGGCATGACGGTGATCGGCGAGAAGTTCAAGAAGAACGAAGTTTTCGTTCCGGAAATGCTGATCGCCGCCCGCGCGATGAAAGAGGCGATGTCGCTGGTGGAGCCGAGGCTGGTGGCGGCGGGCATCAAGCCCAAGCACACCGTGGTCATCGGCACTGTCCAGGGCGACCTGCATGACATCGGCAAGAACCTGGTGGCCATGATGCTCAAGGGCGCCAACTTCGGCGTCGTCGATCTGGGCACCAACGTGACGCCGGAGAAGTTCGTCGCCGCCGTCAAGCAGCACAACGCGAATCTGATCGGCCTGTCGGCCCTGCTGACGACGACCATGCCGGCGATGAAGACGACGGTCGAAGCCGTCAAGGCCGCCGGTCTGGAAGGCGTGAAGGTGATCATCGGCGGCGCGCCGGTGACCCAGCAGTACGCCACCGAAATCGGCGCCGACGGCTACGCTCCCGATGCCGCCAGTGCCGTGGACGTGGCGCACCAGCTCGTCGGCCCCTGCTGATCCGGCCCGACGACTGTCACAACTGAAGTCCGTTTGACTTATCACCGCCCGAGGCCGCGACCGTCGCTTGCGATGGTCGCGGCCGAGGGGGGTGAACCTTTTTTAGGCCCCGCTTGTGCCGCTCAATGTTGAGCGGTTGAGATCAATAACAGTAGTATTCCGCCCCGCGTTCATGGGAGGTTCGCGGAACGGAAAGTACGCAAACTGGAGTGATTCCCATGCCTCGCAATGTGTTTCTGGCGTTGGCGGAAGCCGGCCTGGCCGCGCCGATCGCCACGGACCTGCTCATGCCCGAACATGCCCATGTCGAAGCCGTCAAACTCGACGGCGCCGCCCTGGGGCAGGTCGTCATCGCCGCCGCTCACCGCTTCCGAAGCCCCATGGCCCTTCCCCTGATGGACCTGGCGGTGGAGAAGCAGGCCATCATGATGGCGCTGGGCGTCGCGGAAGACCAGATCGAGACCGGCCATCTGCCCCAGGCTCCGACCCCCCGGATGATCGAGCAGATCGAGCAGTCGCTGCGCCAGAAGCTGACGCCGCGGATGATGTCCACCTGCCAGGCCATTCGTCATGTCGTCACGCACAGCGATCTGCTGCCGATGGGCATGTGTATCGGGCCGTTCTCTCTGGTGGCCAAGCTGATGGCGGATCCGATCACCGCCGTGTTCCTCGCCGGCATGGGCATGACCGCCGAAGACGAACCGGAAGTCGCCATGCTGCTCGGCGCGATCGAACTGTCCACCCGCGTGATCCGTCGGTACATCGAAGCGCAGATGGATGCCGGCGCCACCGCGGTCATTGTCTGCGAGCCGGCCGCCAACATGATGTACTTCTCGCCCAACCAGATGGCGGGACCCGGCGACATCTTCGACCAGATCGTCATGCAGCCCATGCGCCGCCTGATCGCGCCCATGGAAGCCCGGCAGGTCAGCCTTGTCCTGCACGACTGCGGCGAGATGACGACCGACCTGATCGGACGCCTCGCTTCGCTGCGACCCTCCATGCTCAGCCTCGGCAGCCCCGTCAAGCTCTGGGAAGCCGCGTCCAACGTGCCCAAGGACGTCGTGCTCTACGGCAACCTGCCCTCCAAGCGTTTCGCCCAGCGCGACCTGATGCTGCCCGACGAGGTCGAACGCGACGCCCGCGCCCTTCAGGAAAAAATGAAGCAGACCGGCCACCCCTTCATCCTCGGCACGGAATGCGACGTGCTGGCTGTCCCCGGCGTCGTGGACGCCATCCTTCGCAAAGTGGACGCCCTGGTGAACTGCTCAACCTATCGCCCGGGCGACGTTACCTGCCGCACCCGCAAGCTGGCTTGATCCCCTTACCTTCCCTGGAGATTTGTCATGTCCGCAACGCTGACCAGTCAGGAACGCGTCGGTCGCATGTTCGCACGCAAGGATCACGACCGCGTGCCGCGCTACGAAAGCTTCTGGGGCGAAACCATCACCCGCTGGAAAGGCGAGGGCCTTTTCGGCGATCACCAGACGGTGCTCGACCTGCTGCAGGCCGACATCTGGACCCTGCAGTGGTGCTGGCCTCAGAGCTTTCCCGGCCAGAACATCGTGGTGGAGGAAGACGAGCTGACACGCGTCGTCCGCGACGGCTTCGGCAAAACCGTGCGCTACTGGAAGGACAAGGCCGGCACGCCGGAGCATCTGGGCTTTGACTGCGACAGCCGGGAAAAATGGGAAAAAATCTACAAGCCCGCGCTCCTGGGCACCGGCCTGCAGAACGATCCCGCCGCCGTGGTCCGGCGATACCGCGAAGGCCGCGCCAAAGGCATGTGGTGCTCGCTCATCGGCGTCGAACCCTTCGAGGAAACCCGCGCCTTGGTCGGCGATGAAATGACCGCCATCGCCATGGCCGAGGACCCCGAATGGGTCCGCGACATCGCCGTCACCTTCACCGATGCCGTCATCATGAACCTCGACGCCCTTACCGCCACCGGCATCACGCCCGATAGCTTGTGGATCTACGGCGACATGGCGTACAACCACGCCACCTTCTGCTCGCCCGCCATGTACAAAGATATGATCTGGCCCGAGCATAAACGCCTGGCCGACTGGGCCCATGCCCACCGCATGAAGTTCATCTACCACACCGACGGCAACGTCAACAGCGTGATGGACATGTGGGTCGAGGCCGGCTTCGACTGCTTCCAACCCATCGAAGCCAAGGCCAGCATGGACATCCGCAACCTCGTGCCCAAATACGGCGACAAACTCGCCTTCTTCGGCAACGTTGACGTCATGGTCATGATGACCAACGACCGCGATCGGATCGAGCAGGAAGTCCGCTCCAAGCTCGCCGCCGGCATGTCGAAAAAGTGCTACATCTACCACTCCGACCACAGCGTCCCGCCTCAGGTCAGTTGGGAAACGTACAAGTTCATCATGGGGCTGCTGGACAAGTACGGCAACTATTGACCAGCCGTTTTCATCGTTGCGGCAATGAACTGTGATGCTCGTATTGACGATGGCGGCTGCATCCTGTTAAGGTCAGCGCCAAAGGCCGGGGATATAATCGCAATGCCATGGGAACACGACCTCAACATCAACGTCAACATCGCGACGGAAAGCCGGGTCGAGTTTGCTGTTGGGCGTCCGACGACAAGATTCGACAGTTACTCGCCCAACGTGTCCAGTTGGGCTTCAATGGTGAACACAAAAATTACCCGGCGCCTAACGGTGAATGGACTCCATCCTTGAGACCGGGTAAAGCCCGATGCGCCATATTTGATTTCAAAGACTGGCCAAAGTTACGCAGAGCGATTGTCCTGGCCATTCAGGCTGGATGTGTCGACGAGAACTTCAATGGCGACTTTCCGACCCGGGTTTGGGCTCGTATCAATGGTCGCCTGCATGAAGCAAGATTGCAGAACAAGATGACAG
>JADLAP010000045.1 GCA_020848195.1 Phycisphaeraceae bacterium | reverse complement strand
CCTTACGACCAGCGAAGCATCGAGCAACGGGCCGACGTGCTGGCCTACACCACTGACACGCTGGAGCGGGACACGGAAATCACCGGGCCGATCGTGCTGAAGCTTTATGTCAGTTCCTCCGCGCCGGATACGGATTTCACGGCGAAATTGACGGATGTGTATCCCGACGGCCGGTCGATCAACATCGCCGAGGGCATGCTTCGCACGCGCTACCGCGACGAGCGTTGGAGCGATCCTCGCCCGATGACGCCCGGAGAGGTTGTCGCGCTGACAATCGACATGCAGGTCGCCGGCAACGTGTTCAAACGTGGCCACCGGATTCGCCTGCTGGTGACCAGCAGCAGTTTTCCCCTGTGGGACCGCAATCTGAATACCGGCGAAGACGCGGCGACCGGCATACGAATGAACGTCGCGGAGCAGACGATCTATCATGATCCGCGCCGGCCTTCGCATGTGATGTTGCCGGTGATTCCGCGGACAGCGGCCGGGGTTGTGGAGTAAATGGGATGTTCGGCTGGTGGGATGTGCTGCTGGTGGCTGTCGTGTCGGCGATGGGCACGTGCGTGGCGTATCTGCCGACGCCGAGGCACAAGGCGCTGATTCTGTCGCTGCCGATCCCGTTCACCGTCGCCACGCTGTCGGTGGGGCAGGGCATCAATGCGACGCATGTGCTGGGGCTGCCCACGCTGCTGGGATTCTGGCTGGTGGTGTATGACCTGCGCATCCGGCGGAACTGGCCGATTGTGCCGGCGATCGCGGCGGCGGCGGCGGGGTATTGCGTCGTCGGTTCCCTGCTTGCGAAGATCGTGCCTCGGACGGAAAGCGTGTTCTGGTGCTGTCTGATCGCGACGTCGGTGCTGGCGGCAGTGCTGCATGGGACGATGCCGTATCGGCCCGAACAGTCGCAGCGAAGCCTGTTGCCGGTGTGGATCAAAATGCCGGCTTTGGTTGCGGTGGTGCTAGGCCTGGTGGCGATGAAGTCGCAACTCGCCGGATTCATGACGGTGTTTCCCATGGTCGGCGTGCTGACGGCGTACGAGGCGAGGCGATGCCTGTGGACGATGTGCCGGCAGATTCCCACGCTGATGCTGACGCTGGCGGGCATGATGGCGACGATTCACCTCGTCACACCGCGAGGCGGCATCGGATGGGGCATGGCGGCGGGCTGGGCGGTCATGAGCGCGATGCTGGCCGTCATGACGCATCGCCGCTATTCCGCGGAACGTGAAATGGACATGTCCGGGCAGACGGTCACGGCGGGGACGAAGCAGGCTTGAACGGATAGACATGTGATTACTGGCGGTTCGGCGCCAGTGGTTTCGGGGGTGACGGAATCAAGGAGATCGAGCGGTGGATCAGTCATATTCCGTAATCAACGGAAAAACCTGGCAGCGTCTGTTGCGGGAAAATACTTTTGACTATCAGCCTCCGTTGACGGTGCACTTGCCCATCCAGCCCATCCACTGCCCGGATTGGATACACGTTGATCCAGGCTTGACCGTTTGTCGACGGCGGGTGTATCCAAACATGTCGTCGAATGATGTTGAAAGCTGCAACAATGTCAGGAAGAAGGATACCTTGCTGGTGCAGTTCGCCCTGGATGATCCGCCGTTTGTGCCGGACTTCCATTTCGGAAAAGTATCTCTGGAGGATGGCTATAACCCGGTTGCCACCGTGGAATACTTTGCATGGGACATCCGCTATCGATTCAGGTATTACTGCGTGCCGGTCGGCAAATCGCGGCAGTGCATCCTGTGGATTCACGGCATGGTCGCCAATGAGTCCGACAAGAAAGAAGACGCCGTGATTCGAGCGAAGGTCAATATCCAGCCGGAAGCGGCGGTTTATGACTATCACTATGTGCCGTTCTATTGGGATGCCGGCAAATGGCGGCCTTGCGACAGGATCGGGTTTGACAAGAACATCTTCACATACAACGACCGTCCGTTGGGCAAGCTGGATCGCGGGCCGTTTACCTGCGAATGGGAGATTCAACACGACAGCCATAGCGATGACTACAACAAAAAATCCGGGTGCGGGGAGCCGTATTTTGTTACGCCACACCTGCGGTTAACGCATGTTGATCATGTTGTTCGTCTTCACAAGGAATTGACGCCCGGTGAATCCGCTTCGTTTTGCATGGCGTTGTTGACTGATATTGAAGACATTTGCGAGGAAGACCTGGCATCGCTGGCCGCATCCGCCGCTGACGATGATTTGCACAAAGCGATGGTCCATTTTCAGTCCGCCCTGGCGAATGGCCAGACCGAACTGGTTTGTCCAGCCGGCAAATGGGACCTGATTTTCCGCCACCTGCAGTTGTCCACGATGCAAATGCTGGTTCGATTTGATCAGGCTGACGATCTGATGCCATGCCAGGGCGGCACTTCCGACCGGTATTTTGTGTGGATATGGGAAGCGGCCGTGATGCTCATCCCCATGATCTGGCTGGGACACCATCAGGCGGTGCGACAGGTGATCGACTATATTTTCAAGCTGCAGAATGGGGGCTTTCCGCCGGAAGGAGAGTTTGTATCGCTGGACGGGGCTGTGGGCACCACCGGACCAAAGTGGGCCAACTCCACAGGTTCGGCGCTGGCCCTGGCGGCGGAGTATGCCTTATATGTGCGGGATGAGAGTTTCTTAAGAACCTATCTACCCAAGCTGCTGCAGGCCGGCGACTGGATACTGCGTGAAATCCGCGCTACGCGCAAACTGCAGTCCAACGGCGCCCGGCCTCTGTATTACGGGCTGATGCCGCTGGCCTGTGCGACCGACGGCGATACCGGATATTCGGTGGCGTTTACCGACTGCTTTACATACTGGGGCCTGCGGAAACTCGGCAAAACGCTTGAGGCCGTCGGCCACCCCCGCGCCGCTGAATTCGCCAGTGAAATCCGGCAATACCATCAGGACATCAACACCGCCCTGCAAGGCATGGCCAGACCTGATGGTCATATCGACCGTATGATCAAAACCGGGCGCGCCGGAGAGGTCATCTATCGAAAGTTTGACCATCTCTGTGGCGGACCGCTGACCCTGGCGTATGCGGGAATCATGGACGTACGCGAGGAGGTATATCGGCGATTTGTCGCTTGCAACGAAAAGATCCATGCCGACGGCTGTTTCCTGGGGCCCATGGATCGCGACGTGATGTACATGGGCACGGGTGAATGGATCTACCAGGATGTGTATCTCAGGTTGGGAGAGTGGAAAAAGGCATTTGTGGCGATGCAAACCAACCTGAAATACGGCATGACCCAGGACGCCTTTCAGGTGCAGGAGCGGTTCAGCAAAAGCAATCCCGCCTTCACGCCCTGGCAGCCCAATGGCAGCGGCAATGGGCGGATTCTGGAGATGATGATCAAGTCCTTTCTTTTCGATGATGATGAGTCAATCGTCTTGTTGGGGGGGATACCTTTTGCCTGGCTGACAGACAATGGTCTGACCGCGCTGCGCAATCTGGCTGTGCCGGGAGGAACGATCAGCATTGAGATCGTCAGCCGCAGCGCCAAATCCTGTGAACTCACGCTATCGACCTCGACGCCCGGGCTGTTATCCAAACCGTTTCGATTCCCCGATCATTTTCTCGTGCAGCCGCTGGCTGACAGCACTGTGCGGAAAGATCATGGCTTATTCGCGTGCAAGGCAGGAATAGCCTGCCATCGTTTCCTGTTGAGCGACAATGATCTGCAATAGACACCGCGATTTGAAAGCATTGATGGCGACCATCTCCTTTGTCATGCCCCGCGGCGGGATGGGCGGTCATGAGCGCGATGCTGGCCGTCATGACGCACCGACGTTACGTGGCCGAGCGGGTGATGGCGATCAGCCGGTGATCGGTTCCCCAGCGGAGCCGGGGGCTGAAGGGGAAGCGGAAGGTTTGAAGTGGGCGAAGGCTTCGTCGAAGGTGTCTGCCAGCGACAGCACGCGGTGCAGATTCATCAGATGGAGCGTTTCCATGGCCTGCGGTTCGGGGACGAGAACCTGCATCTGCGCGCCGATGCCGAGGCATTTTTTCTTGAGGGTCACCAACATGCCCAGCACGCCGGAGGTCAGATGTTTCACGCCGGTGAAGTCCACCAGCAGGCGTCGGTCGTGACGGTCGATCGCGGCGACAGCCAGTTCGTACATCAGGCGGACACCGCCGCCGTCGATTTTCCCCGCGGGAAACCTCATCACGTGCAGCAGATGGCGATCATCCCAGACGACCACGACCGGCTTGGACGTTTGGTCATTCATCGTGAGCCATGATAACGTCGTTGCGGAAAAGCGATCGTGTCGATTTGAATCGGAAGAATATCGGCGGTATTCTTCCACCTGTTGTTCGGCATCGGCCGATGGACCGGGCGTCCTCAAGGCATGTAGACGCCCGGTTTCGTTTTTATCAAGCATTGCTCGAACGGGTCGCGGCTATGCGGCTGACGGATGTTTTGCAACTGGAATGCGTGAAAGTCCCCCTGACGGCGACGGACAAGCAGCAGGCGGTTTTTGAGTTGATCGACCTGCTGGCCGGCGTCCATGGTCTGACTTGTGGCGAAGACCTCAAGCGGGCTGTCTGGGAACGGGAAACCACCCGCACCACGGGCATCGGTCACGGCATCGCCATTCCCCACGGCAAGATCAAGGGCTGCCCCCGCCTGCTGATGGCAATGGGCAAGCCGGCGCAGCCGCTGGAATTCGGCGCGATCGACGGCAAGCCGGTGAGTCTGATTATTCTGCTTGCTTCGCCGGAAAGCGAAACCGGGCCGCACATCCGCGCGCTGGCCACGGTGAGCCAGATGCTCGTGGACGACGCCGTGCGCAAGGCGTTCATGGACGCGCCCGACGCGGCGACGATGCATCAACTCGTCTCGAAGCATCAGCCGGCGTAGCGCGGATTTATTCTCGTCAACGATAGAGGAACATCTCCCCGCCGAAGCGGCGAAGACGCCGCATCGGCGGGCTTTTGTTTTGGAGGAGGTGATGTCCGTGTTCGACATCGTCGCGTCAGATGCTCAGGCGGTCGCGGATGACCATGCGGATGCGGCGGAGCCACTGGTCCAGCAGCGGTCGCGGAGGCAGGGTGAAGCGAACGTACACGCGTTGGCCAAGCAGGGCGGGAATGTCCTTGTCCGCCGCGGTGTCGGGCCAGTGGAGCCACAATTCAAACTGCGGCCGCAGCACGCGGTGGCCCTTCGGATCGGAGGGGTCCATGGCGATGGTGCCGCCGCCGGAGGTGCCCAGGGCCGGGTGCGGCAACTCGGTTCGGCCGGAGTCGAACGCCTTGATCAGATGACTGGCCATCGCCACCTGACGCCGGCTCACGCTGCGCAATTCCACCTTCTGTATCTTGGAAAAGAAGGCGTCGGCACTCTGCGACTGGCTGACCAGCGCGGTGACGCGCACATCGGTGAGATCCGCCACCTTGGCGATGACCTGGCCCCGCTTGATGAACCGGCCTTGAAGCTGCTGCATCGGATCGCCGATGAGCGTGCCGGACTGCGGGCTTCGCAGCACGAGATCGCTGAGCCTTCGGTCGATGTCCTGCAGTTCCTCCGCGATGGACTGGGCCTTGGCTTCGGCGGCCCGCATGGCGACGGGATCGGTCGGCAACGCCTTGCGCCGCGCCAGTTGCATCTGATTGAGCTGGGCGACCAGTTCCGCGCGATGGGCGTCCATGACGGGATTTTCCGCCTCGATCAGCGCCTGGCCCTGTTCCACGTGCTGGCCCGCGTCCACGAGCACTTTCGTCACGAAGCCGTCGGACTGCATGACCACTTCGCCGGCCTTGGCGCTTTCCACGATGCCTTCCGCCCGGCGATGTTCGGGGACGGGCCAGACACCCAGACCGCCGCCGACGATCACGATGAATCCCGCCGTGACGAGCATCGCCCGTCGCCGTTTCTCGTGAAGCTGCGGACTGGTCGCCAGCCAGTGGAAGAACTTGGCCACCGGCACCACCAGCCAGGCGATCAGCGACCAGACCGCCATCAGCACGCCCAGGGCCAGCAGCTTGCCCGCGATGAACAGGATGATGCCCGTCAGCACCAGCACGCGGTAAATCTGGCTTCCGATGCCGTACGCCAGCAGGATGCCCTGTTCGCCGGGCAGCGTGCTGACGGGTTGCGCGTTTTCCATGCCGAACGCCCATCGCTGCACGAGCCATTTCAAATGTTTGCTCGACCGGTCGTACAGGTTGGGCACTTCCAGCAGGTCGCTGAGCATGTAATAGCCGTCGAATCGCAGCAGGGGATTGGCGTTGAAGAGGATGGTGGTGATGGAGGCGAGGAACACGGCGTTGTAGGCCAGTTGCTGGGTCAGCGAGCCGGGATTGTTGTGGGTTTCGTGGATCCAGACGAGCGCGGCGGCGCCGGCGACGGGTAGTTCAAAGATCATGCCCGCGGCCGCGACGATCAGGCGTTTCCACTTGTCGGTGAAACTCCACGAGGCTGTGGCGTCCACATATGGCGCGGGGAACAGCACGAGCATCATGACGCCGAACTCCGGCACCACACCGCCGAGCCGCTTGCAGACGATGCCGTGACCAAACTCATGCCACGCCTTGATCAGCGTGAAGAGCAGGGCCATCCAGCCCCAGTTCGACGGCGCCAGCACGCTGTCGGCGCTGTTGAAAAACACGCCCAATTCCGGCAGGAAGCGGTACAGACAGTAGGCCATCCAGATCACCCACAGGCCCAGGCCCAGGGGACTGACCAGTGGCCGGACCAGCGGCAGCGTCCATGTGAGGATGCGATTGGGATTGAAGATCGGGATGCGCAGGAAGAGGATGCTCATCGCCTGACCGGTCCAGTGCTTGATCCGGCGTTGACGGGAACGTTGCAGCAGTTGCTGGGCGTCGGCGGGCAGATCAACGCGAAGCAGGTTGGATTGATTGAGCTGGCCCAGGAGGCTGATGACCTCGTTCTGCGTCGGGGCGGCGTCGGCGTAACGCTGTGTCGTCAGTTGCCATGCGTCGTCGACGGCACGTTTGCCGTCGAGCAGGCCGACGAAGTGGTACGCCACGGGATTGAGCCGGAAGAAGTTGTTGCTGATCGGGTCGTGCACCACATGCCACGGATCGCCTCGGAAAAGCTGCCGCGTGATCTGCACATGCGGGCGCAGCGTCGGCGTCAGATGGCTCACCCGGCTCCACGATTGACTGAATGTCGGTCGTTCCATGGTTCGTTTTTTAGCCGCAGATGAACGCAGATGA
The DNA here is from genome assembly GCA_020848195.1 of Phycisphaeraceae bacterium. Classification (GTDB taxonomy): domain Bacteria; phylum Planctomycetota; class Phycisphaerae; order Phycisphaerales; family Phycisphaeraceae; genus JADLAP01. The sequence goes on along the minus strand of JADLAP010000045.1, from coordinate 10,847 downwards.
ACGCAGATAAGACAAAGAATCAAGTTGAATGCCGGGCAAAGCCCGCGGATGCTCCGTCTTCGGAGCTTCCGCGGGGTCTGAAGGTTTTGGTCTCAATTTTTGGTCTTTATCTGCGTTCATCTGCGTTCATCTGCGGCTCAAGTTGCATTACCACCAGAGCCAGAGGTCGAGGGTTTCGGTGACTTTGTGGGTGGCGACCCACCAGATGGGCCGCCAGCCGACGTCGATGCGGGCCAGGCCTTCCATGCCGGGACGGAGCCAGTTGGCGCGGACCCAGACTTCCTCGTCCACGCCGGGTCGCACCGCGCCGAGTTTGGTCCCCGGCCCGCTGACCGCCACGGCCCGCCAGCGCTCGCCGTCGAGCGTGACCGACTCATTGCGTTCGTAGGTTTTCACGTCGCTCCACGACTCGTCGCCCAGCGCGCTGCGGATCTGGAACACGTTCTGGCCGCTGATCGGGCCGGCCATTGGCACGATCTGCTGCACCCGGAACAGAAAGCCCTGGTCCGGCTGGCTTCGTGTGGCCAGGATGCCTTTGGGCATTTCGTGGTGGATGGCGATGTGGTTTTCGATCTGGTCGATGTCCGCTTCGGGAATCTTCAGCACCGCCCGCAGGTCCAGCAGGGGGGCGACTTCAAACATCGGGTCGCCCTGATTGACCACGCCGCCGATCTTGTCCACCCAGTCGCCGGAGAGGACGACGCCGTCGATGGGAGAGCGGATGGTGGATTTTTCAATCTGGTAATCCAGGAGCTGGAGCTTGGCCCGAACCTGGTCCAGCGACGCGGTGGCTTGCTGTTCGTCGGCGATTTTGCGTTCCGCCCGTGCTTTCTGGGCCTGCAGCGTGTAGACCTTGAGCTGGCTGTAGGCCTCGGCACGTTGGAGCTTCAGTTCCGTGGCGTTGAGGCGGGCCAGGGTGTCGCCGGCCTTGATCGTGTCGCCGGGACGAACCATCACATCCGCCAGATCGCCCTGGTACGGAGCCGGAACGATCCGCCGCGACTGGGCCTCCAGCGTGAACTCCGCGCTGACGCGATAGGGCATCGATCCGATCGCCGCCACGAGCAGTCCGATGAAAATCAGCACGCCGAGCAGCTTCCACCCCACATGCTTCGGCCCCACCAGATAGGAACCGAGCCATTTCACGCTGTCCCATGCGTGTCGGCTCAGCCATCGGTCGCTCTGGAACCGGTCCAGCAGATGCGGGCTGACCACGTCGGCCACCAGTTGAAGCTGGTTGACCATCAGGGCGTCGAACGGCTCGTCCACGCGCTCCAGCGTGATCGCGCCCAGCCACTCTTCCTTTACCCGCAGCGGAATCGACAGCACATGCCTGCACCCGCTGGCTTCGATCAGCTTCTTGTGCGCGTACACCACCGCCTCGGCGAGGATCGGCTCCGCGCCGGCAAAGGGCGGACAGACCACCGGCTGCTGCTGGTCGAGGCATTCGCCCATGGCCAGCTCGATGGCTTTGATGTGTTCGCTGTGGCTCTTGATGTCTTCCGTGTCGCTCATGGCGCGGACCCGCACAGCCCGGCCACGGATCCAGCCCAGGCTCACCCGCATGCACTTGAGCTGCCGCGCCAGTTCGTTGACGAGGTTCATCCCCGCGCCTTCAAATCCCTCGGCTTCTTGGCTGGTGGCGAGCATCGCCATCGCACGCCGGCTGTGCGCCACTTCCCGTGCCCCGGCTTCCAGCGCCTGGCGCGCGTGGAACACCTCGTACAGCCCAGCGCCAAGCTCCCGCATCGGCAGCGTCGTCTGCAGCACCTTCGGATCGCGGCAATCCGCCACCACCGTGGTCAGCCCGGCAACCTGTCCCTGCGATCGCAGCACGGTGACGAACACATGCGCGCCGATGCCCGGCTGATCTTCCTGGCCTTCCGGCGCGACCTTGAGCACGTGGCTGGCCTGACGCTCGAAGCCACCCTTGGCGCTCTGTTGAAGCAGTTCCAGCACAGCCGTCTGCGCGGCGGGATCCGCAAGCTGCTCAGGCCAGGCGCAGATCATCTGCGGCTTGCCCTCGCCGCCCATCGCCCACATGGCGCCGTACTCCGCCGCCACGATCTTGCATTGCAGGTCCAGCATGGCGACCTGGAACGCGCCCGCGCTCGGCGCGCCGGTGATCGCCGCCACCATGCCGCTCCATCCGCGGGACAGCCGGTTTTGCGTCTGCGCCTGAGTCATGGCCGGCCTTCCGTGGAAGTGTTCGTAGTCGGTGCGGGATTCGGTTTTTCGACAGGCTCCGGCGGCGACCAACGCAACTTCACCTGACCGCCGGCCGGCTGATGTTCCGGATTGGGCAGTTCCACCCGCACCAGCCGCGTGTCGCTGGCTGGGTCCGCCACCTGGGCGATGTGGATGATTTTGCCTTGTTTCATCACGTTTTCGCCGTCGATGATGCTGGCGACCCACGCCGGATCGCCCACCTTCAGCGACACGGTCTGCTGCATCGGCACCGCCGCGTCGATCCACAACGGATTCGTCACCACCAGCCTAAGCACCGGCTTGAGCGATTCCACCATTTCGCCGGGGTTGACGATGATTTCCTCCACCAACCCGTCGGTGGGGGCCTTGAGCGTGAAGTTCTCGTGCCGGGCGCGATAGACCGCCAACTGTCGTTTGGCTTCGTCCTGATCTTGAATTGCATTGTCCACCGACAGGCCGTCGATTTTGCTCTGGATTTCCGCGCGGGTCAGCTCAAACGCCGCGGCGGCGTTCTTGCCGACCAGTTCCCGCGTCTTGGCTTCCTCGACCTTGGACAATTCCTGCTTGGCCCTGGCGGCGTGGATCGCCACTTCGCTCTCAGCCCGGAATTTCCAGATCTCCATCGTCGCCAGGCCTTCCTTGTCTTCCAACTCGATCAGCACGTCGCCGGCCTTCGCGGGATCGCCCGGCTTGACATGCACCGTAGCCACCTTGCCGCCGACGATGAAGCCCAGATTCAGGTCATAGCGCGCCTTGGTCACCGCTTCGACCGGGCTGTCGGCCGACGTCGCGCCGAAAAGCATTCCCGGCATCGCCAGCAGGCACGCAGTCGCCAGCATCCATCGTCCTTGCCGCCGCATCGTCATCGTGAGTTTCACCAAGAGGCTCCCGGTCAAGTTCGTGGCCGGGGATGAGGGAGGGGATCCCGCGTTCACCAGCCGGTGCAATCCACGCATTGTAGCTCCCGGGCGCAATCCGTGTCGGTATAATCCGACCCTCCTGGCCCAGACCATTTTTCACCTGCGGGAACCAGCCCATGCGGATTGACCGTCACGTTTCGCCCAAGTCCCTGTTGCCCGCCGTGGACCGGCTTTTCACGCTGGCGTGCGGCAAAATCCGCGACCTCGATCGGACGTGGAAGCCCTCCGCTGGCACGCCGGTGTTCACCGTCAAAGGCAGGTACGCCACACGCGGCTGGACCGAGTGGACTCAGGGTTTTCAGTATGGCTGCATGATCCTCGCCTACGACGTCACGAACGACGCCAAGCTGCTCGATCGCGCCCGCGAGCTGGTGGTCGACCGCATGTTGCCCCATGTCACGCACATCGGCGTGCATGACCACGGCTTCAACAATCTCTCCACCTACGGCAACCTGCTGCGTCTGATGGACGAAGGCGCGATCAAGGACAACGCGTGGGAACGCCGGTTCTACGCGATGGCGGTCGCCGCCAGCGGCGCGGTGCAGGCCTCGCGCTGGTCCGGCGTCCCGGTGAAGCAGCCTTCGCCCCATGCCGCCAACTCCACCAGCCTAGGCTACGTCTACTCGTTCAACGGCCCGCATTCGCTGTTCGTCGACACCATGCGGACCATCCGCATCCTCGGCGCAGCCTGGTCGCTGGGCCATGTGCTGATGCACGAGAACGACAAGAAGGCCGACCTGCTCAAACGGGCCGTGCTGCATGCGCTGACCACCAGTCAGTACATCGTCTTCCACGGCGACAGCGGCCAAACCTACGACGTGCGCGGCCGAACCGCCCATGAAGCGATTTTCAACCGAAACGACGGCAATTTCCGCTGCCGTAGCTCGCAACAGGGCTACTCGCCGTTCAGCACATGGACCCGCGGCCTGGCGTGGGCGCTGCTCGGCTACGCCGAGCAACTGGAGTTCATCAAGACCCTCAGCGCTTCGGTGTTCAAGGCTTCCGTGGGACTCGACAAGGCGGCGGTTCTGAAGGTCTACGAACGCTGCGCCAGGGATACAGACGACCACTATATCCACGACTGCGCCGCCCTCGACGGCATCACCTACTGGGACGACGGCGCGCCGGGCATGGCGAAACTGGGCGACTGGCGGCAGCGGCCGGCCGATCCGTACAACGATCACGAGCCGGTGGATTCCTCAGCCTCCGCCATCGCCGCGCAGGGTTTGATCCGCCTCGGTCGCACCCTCGGCGGCGCAACGGGCAAGGCCTACCTGCAGGCGGGACTCACCGTCGCCCAAACCCTGCTCGCCGAGCCGTACCTGTCCACGAAGCCGGCGCATCAAGGCCTGCTGCTGCACAGCATCTACCATCGGCCCAACAACTGGGACCACATCCCCAAGGGCAGCAAAATCCCCTGCGGCGAATCCAGCATGTGGGGCGATTACCACCTGCTGGAAATGGCCAACCTGATCCGCCGCATGGCCACGGGTGGAGCGTATCCGGTGTTCTTTCCCCGGCTCACCGCGAAGTGAGTTTGTTCCGAAATGGGAGGCGACGACATGCGTCATGAAACACAGGCTGGCCGTGTGGCTCTGGTTACCGGGGCCAGCCGAGGCATCGGTCGCGCCATTGCCGCGAAGCTCGGCGCGGAAGGTTTTGGCGTGGCGGTCAACTGCGCGTCCAACGTGGAGGCTGGCCAGCAGACGGCGAAGCTGGTGGAAGACGCCGGCGGCAGGGCGGTGGTCATTCAGGCCGACATCGGCAAGGCGGAAGATCGCCAGCGGCTGGTCCAGCAGACCATCGACCAGCTTGGCCCGATCAGCCTGCTGGTCAACAACGCCGGCGTGGCGCCGAAGGTGCGGGCCGATCTGCTGGAAACCAGCGAGGATTCCTACGATTTCGTGCTGGACACCAACCTCAAGGGTCCGTTCTTCCTGACGCAGATGGTCGCCCGGCACATGATGGCGCAGCCGACACGCGACGCCGGCGAACCGCGACAGGCCATCGTCAACGTCACCTCCATCAGCGCCTACGCCATCAGCGTCAATCGCGGCGAATACTGCATCTCCAAGGCGGGTTTATCCATGATGACCCAGCTTTTCGCCGCCCGGCTGGCGAAGGAAGGCATCCAGGTTTTCGAGATTCGGCCCGGCGTGATCGAGACCGACATGACCGGCCCGGTGAAGGCCAAATACGACAAGCTGATTTTTGAAGACGATCTGCTGCCCATGCCGCGATGGGGCCAGCCGGACGACATCGCCAACGCCGTGGTCGCCATCGCCCGGTGCCTGCTGCCGTACTCCACCGGCCAGGTCCTCGACGTCGATGGCGGGTTCCATCTGCGGCGGCTCTGAGTTTCAGCCGCAGATGAACGCAGATAAGACCAAATCAAATGAACCGCCAAGATGCTAAGGGACGACATGAAAAGCAGCAGATAACATTGAATGTATCTCTTCTTATCTTGGCCGCTTGGTGGTTCAGATGCTTTGGTTTTATCTGCGTTCATCTGCGTTCATCTGCGGCTACATTAAGCCCTCCGAGCTATACTTCGCGGCATGAGTTCCACGACGACATTGGCATTGCTGAAGCAGCGGATTGCGGCGGCGCGGAGGCGGCTTGCTGAAGCGCAGGTCGATGCGCTGCTCATTACCCATCCGCCGGACATCCGCTACCTCACCGGCTTCGTCGGCGATGACAGTTGGGCTGTCCTCTGGCAGGACCATGCCGACGTACATGTGCTGTCGGATTTCAGGTTCGAGGAGCAGATTCAGCACGAAGCGCCGCAGGTCAGGGCGATCATCCGCAAGAAGTCGCTGGCGGAGGAACTGGCCAGGCTCACCCAGCGGCGCAAGGTCAAACGGCTGGGGCTGCCGAAGGACCATGTCACCCTCGCGCTGCGGGCGCAGCTCGGCGGCAAGCTCAAGGGCGTGAATCTCAAGGCGATGGACGACGGCCTGCTCGAACAGCGGGCGGTGAAGGATGACGAAGAAATCAAGGCGATTGTCCGGGCGCTGAAGATTCAGGAGCAGGCGTTCCAGATGCTGTGCGGCCAGTTGAAGCCGGGGATGACGGAGGTGGAAGCCGCCGGACGGCTGGAGTATCTGATGCGGCAGGGCGGGGCGGACGGCACGAGTTTCCCCAGCATTGTGGCCGCTGATGCGAACGCCAGCCTGCCGCACGCGATCCCCGGCCGGGCGAAGCTGCGCAAGGGCGGCATCGTGCTGATCGACTGGGGCGCCAAGGCGGGAGGCTACTGTTCGGACCTGACTCGCGTCGTCGGGTTAGGCGGCATGTCGCGGACGATGCAGGAAATCTACCGCATTGTGCTGGAGGCCCAGATGGCGGCGATCGACGCCATTGCGCCCGGCAAAACGCTGCAGGAAATCGACGCCGTGGCGCGGGGCATCATCGCCAAAGCCGGCTACGGGAAACAGTTCGGCCACTCGCTGGGCCACGGCATCGGCCTGCTGATTCACGAGCAGCCGACGCTGTCGCCACGGAGCACGGGCCGTCTGCTTCCGGGACACGTCGTCACGGTCGAACCCGGCATTTATCTTCCGGGGGTGGGCGGCGTGAGGATTGAGGACGACGTGCTGGTGACGGACGGGGGGAGCCGGGGGAACCGGGGGAGCCGGGGGCATCGGGTGCTGAGCACCTTGCCGAAAGACCTGAAATCCGCGATGATTTGAGGTCTTGCGCGCCGCCGGGCTTGCGTGGGACGCTTTGGCGTTCCGTTCGCGGCGGCAGGAATGGGCCTGCCCAGCAGGCCGGATTACAGGACAACGTCATGGTAGACCTGAAGAAACTTCGTGATCTGGTCAAGCTCATGGTGGACAACGACCTGACCGAGCTGGACCTGCAGGGCGAGGGCGAAAGCGTCAAACTCAAGCGTGGCACGGGCGAGAAGGTGATGACCTATGCCCCGGCTCCGATGCCGATGATGCCCGCCGCGCAGCCTGTGGCGGCTCCCGCGGCTCCGGCGGCGGCTCCGGCTGCCGACCCCGGCCTCACCGCCATCCGCAGCCCCATGGTCGGCACGTTTTACGCCTCGCCCAGCCCCGACGCGCCGCCGTTCGTCACCGTCGGCTCACAGGTCGGACCCGAAACCGTCGTCTGCCTCATCGAAGCCATGAAGGTCTTCAATGAGATCAAAGCCGAACTCTCCGGCACGATTGAAAAAGTGCTGGTGGAGAGCGGCCAGGCGGTCGAGTTCGATCAGCCGCTGTTCCTCGTCCGCGTCAAGTGATCCTCAGCCTTGGCGCGACCGATCGCGCCAAAGCCGGGATGGTAACTCGAACCTCAACCTCCGCCGCGATGCCCGGGGCCTTGCGGCGTGCGAGCCAGCGAATCCAGCATGTTTTCACGCATCCTGATCGCCAATCGTGGTGAAGTCGCCCTCCGCGTGATCCGTGCCGCGCGTGAGATGGGCATTGAAACCGTCGCCGTCTATTCCACGGCCGACCGTCACAGCGCCCACGTGCGCCTCGCGGACCAGGCCATCTGCATTGGACGCGGACCGGCTTCCGACAGCTACCTCAACATTCCCCGCATCATCAGCGCCGCCGAGGTCGCCAACGTCGACGCCATCCACCCCGGCTACGGCTTCCTCGCTGAAAACGCCCACTTCGCCGAAGTCTGCCGCTCCTGCAACATCGAATTCATCGGTCCCAGCGTCGAAGCCATGAACCTCCTCGGCGACAAGGTGGCGTGCAAGCAACTGGCGATCAGGCAGAAAGTGCCCACCGCGCCGGGATCGAAGGGCAAAATCACCGACGAGGATGATGCCGTTAAACTCGCCCGCGACATCGGCTATCCGGTGATCGTCAAAGCCTCGGCCGGCGGCGGCGGGCGCGGCATGCGCGTGGCGCACAACGACATCGCCCTGCGATCCGGCATCAAGCAGGCGATGGCGGAAGCCGAGGCCGCGTTCGGCGACGCCTCGGTCTACATCGAGAAATTCATCGAAAAAGCCCGCCATGTCGAAGTGCAGATCATCGGCGACCAGCACGGCAACATCTGCCACCTGTTCGAGCGCGACTGCACGATGCAGCGGCGTCACCAGAAGCTGATCGAGGAAGCGCCCTGCCCGGTGATCACCGAGGACGAGCGGAAGGAATTGTGCGGCGCGGCAGTGAGACTGGCCAAGGCGGCCGGGTACTACAACGCCGGCACCGTGGAGTTCCTCTACGACGCCGTGTCCCGCAAGTTCTACCTCATGGAAGTCAATACCCGCATGCAGGTGGAGCATCCGGTGACGGAGATGATCACGGGCATCGACATCGTGCAGACGCAGATCCGCGTCGCGGCCGGGGAAAAGCTGCCGTTCACGCAGCGCCAGGTGCAGCGGAACGGCCACGCGATCGAGTGCCGGATCAACGCCGAGGATCCGGCCCGGAATTTCGCGCCTTCGCCCGGTAAAATCGAGCAGTTCGACATGCCCGGCGGCTTTGGCGTCCGCGTCGACACCCACTGCCACAGCGGCTACGTCGTGCCCCCGAACTACGACTCGATGATCGCCAAGCTGATCGTGCACAAGCCCGACCGCGAGCAGGCGATCATCGCCATGCGCCGCGCACTGCGGGAATTCCGCGTCGAACCCATCAAGACCACGATCCCGCTGCAGGCGGACCTGATGCTCAACGGCAACTTCCGCCGATCGGACGTGGACATCCACTTCGTCGAGCGTCTGCTCGAACGCAAGCCGGGATGAAGTCACTGCGGCGAAGACGTCGCAGCTATGAAATACAGTGCATTCCGTGTCTTTGTTAGCTGCGACGTCTTCGTCGCAGTGAACCGCAGCAACAAAAGACGCGATCGTCAATCTGTCATAGCTGCGGCGTCTTCGCCGCGGTCTTCCGCGAAGCACGAAAATGACAAGGCCCTCGACCGAAGTCGGGGGCCTTGTGTTTTTCATCAGACTTAAATTGTCGGAGCCGATCGATCAGTCCTGAATCTTGACCGGCTTCTTGGACTGGTAAATCGCCCATCCGATCAGGGCGACGGTGACAAGGATGACCACGACGCGAATGGTGAAGTTGCCGCCGTCAGTGGGCAGGGTGTTGACGGCTCCGGGGTTGAGCAGGGCGCCTTCATTGACGGTCTTCACGACCTGCGGGTCATAGGCGAGCATGAGGGGAACGCCGAGGACGGCGACCATGTTCATGACCTTGAGCAGGGGGTTGACGGCCGGGCCGGCGGTGTCCTTGAGCGGGTCGCCGACGGTGTCGCCGGTGACGGAGGCCTTGTGTCGCTCGGAACCCTTGCCGGTGTTCTTGGCGTGGTCGCGGGGTTCGTCCTCGATCATCTTCTTGGCGTTGTCCCACGCGCCGCCGGCGTTGCACATGAAGGAGGCCAGGAGCTGGCCGGCGACGATGGAGCCGCCGAGGAAGCCCGCCAGACCGATGGGTCCGAGGAAGTAGCCGACGAGGATGGGGGTAAAGACGCCGAGGATGGCCGGTCCGACGAGTTCCTTTTGAGCGGCGCCGGTACAGATGCCGACGACGCGGCCGTAGTCCGGCTTCTTGGTTCCGGCCCAGATTTCCTTGTCGCGGAACTGGACGCGGCATTCATGGACGATCAGGAAGGCAGCGCGACCGACGGCGCGGATGAGCATGGAGGAGAAGAGGAACGGCACGGCGCCGCCGATGAGCATGCCGACGAGGAGCTTGGGCGAGCTGACGGTGAGCAGTCCCGCGACCTTGTTGAAGAGTTCGATGGGGAGTTGTTTTTCCTCACCACCGCCGCCGGAGCCGATGACGGTGATGAAGGAGGCATAGAGGGAGACGGCCGCGATGACGGCGGAACCGATGGCCACGCCCTTGGTCACGGCCTTGGTGGTGTTGCCCACGGCGTCGAGGTCGGCCAGAGTCTGACGGGCTTCAGCCAGTTTTTCCTTGCTGGCGAAGTTCTTTTCCTCAAAGCCCATTTCCGCGATGCCGTTGGCGTTGTCGGCGATGGGGCCGAAGACGTCCATCGACACGGTGTTGCCGGTGAGCGTGAGCATGCCGATGCCGCACATGGCCACGCCGTAGGCGATGAAGATCGGGTTGATTTCGTCCATCGTGGTGCTGTAGATCAGCACGGAAGCGAAGATGGCGATGCAGAGGACGACGCCGGTCCACACAGCGGATTCATAGCCGACGGCGAAGCCTTCGATGATGGTGGTTCCGTGTCCGGTGTCGCAGCTTTGCTTGATGCCCTTGACGGGGTTGAACTCGGTGCCGGTGAAATACTCGGTGATTTTGTTGAGTGCGATGCAGAGGATGATGCCGACGAAGCAGGTCCATGCGGGCCGCATGTCCAGGCCGCTCTGACCGAAGTTCGCCCAGGCGGGCAGGCTGTTGACGTTGGCCAGCACTTCGGGCGACGCGTTGGTGGGGTCGAACCGGAGGTAGAACCATCCGAGGACGATGAAGCCGAGGACGGAGATCGCCGAGCCGATGAGGAAGCCCTTGTTGATCTGCTTCATGGCTTCGGCGACGGAACCCTTCTCGCCGGCGCGGACGGTGTAGGTGGAGATGATGGAGCCGACGACGCCGATGGCGCGAACCAGCAGGGGGAACATGACGCCCTTGTGACCGAAGCTCGCCCAGCCGAGGATCATGGCCGCGACGATGGTCACTTCATAAGACTCGAAAATGTCGGCGGCCATACCGGCGCAGTCGCCGACGTTATCACCGACGTTGTCGGCGATGGTGGCGGCGTTACGGGGGTCGT
>JADLAP010000044.1 GCA_020848195.1 Phycisphaeraceae bacterium | reverse complement strand
TCCAACGTCAGCCACGAGCTGCGCACGCCGCTGGCGAGCATCAAGGCGTACGTGGAAATGCTCATCGACGGCGAGGCCGCCGACGACAAGACGCGCGTCGAGTTCTACGAGGTGATTCAGAACGAGTCCAACCGGCTGGGACGCCTGATCGACAACATCCTGAACATCTCGCGCATCGAGTCGGGACTGGTGAAGATCAACAAACAGCCGCAGAGCCTGACGCTGCTGATGAAAGAGGCGCTGGAGGTGATCGCTCCGCAGGCCGCCCAGAAGGGGATTACGCTGGTCGAAAAGCTGGCGCCGATGATGCACCAGACGCTTGCCGACCGCGACATGCTCTACCAGGCGGTGCTGAATCTGCTGAGCAACGCGGTGAAATATACCCCCGGCGGGGGCACCGTAACCGTCCGGATCGATACGGACGAAACCGCCGGCACCATCGCGGCGCGCATCGCCGACACGGGAGTCGGAATTCCGCCAAAGGACCTGCCGTTTGTGTTCGATAAGTTCTACCGGGCCGAAGCGAACAACCGTTTCGCCAAGGGCACCGGACTGGGTCTGTCGCTGGTGAAGCACATTATCGAAAGCGTCCATCAGGGACGGATCTTCGTCCAGAGCGCCCCGGGCGCCGGCAGCACCTTCGGCTTTGACCTGCAACTGTGCGACTAAAAGGAGAAAATGCCATGAACCCCAAGACGATCCTGGTGGCCGACGACGAAACCCACATCCTGCACGTGGTGTCGCTGAAGCTGCGCAACGCCGGTTATCGGATCCTCACCGCGCAGGATGGGCAGGAAGCGCTGGACCTGGCGCGCCACGAAATGCCGGATCTGCTGATCACCGATTATCACATGCCGCGGTTATCGGGCATCGAGCTGTGCCAGCGCCTCAAGAGCGACGAGCTGACGGCCCACATTCCCGCCATCATGCTCACGGCGCGGGGCTATCACCTGGAGCCGCACGACACCCAGGAGAGCGGCATTCTGCGAATGCTGAGCAAGCCGTTCAGTCCGCGGCAATTATTGACGACAGTAAATGAGGTGCTTCAGGATGCCGTCGTGGCCTGAGCGCCGCCCCTTCCGGGAACGAGGAATGCCGTGATGCCTCAGCTCGCCCAAGGAACGATCGCCGCCGACGCCGAACCGCGGTCGGTCCCCGCCGCGTACCTGGACAATCTGTCGGCGCGCATGCGCCCGGGCGGACTGCTGGTGGCGCTGTTGCGCCCCGACGGATCGCCGGAGTACGTCGACGCGCTGGCGCCGGCGTTTTTCCACAAGTATGTGCTGCCGCTGCTGGGCAGCGCCGATCCGGGCGCCGTCGCGCTGCGGCAGGATGTGGCGGCCATCAACGTCTCCGGGGGCACCTGCGTCTGGGAACCGCTGCCCGGCGTGATCGTGGCCGCTTTCCCCCACGTCGAGCGCCGCGAGCTGGTCGGCGTGGTGTTGCTGGCGGCCAAGAGCGCCTGCTTCCGCCTGGGCGAGGATGTCGTGCGCGCCTGCGGGCAACTGGGGCTGGACGGCATCTGGCTCAACCAGCAGGCCGACGAGTTGCCGGCTTTTACCGAACCGATGATCCAGCGCCACGCCCGGCTGCTGCTGGGCATGCTGCGCGACCAGGTGCGCCTGGGCGCCCTGGAACACGAACTGGACGCGCTGTCGGGACAACTGGCCAACACCTACGAGGAACTGAGCCTCATCTACCAGATTTCCGGCGGGATGCGCATCAATCGTCGGCCGGCGGAGTTCTTCAAGCAGGCGTGCCTGGACGTGCTGGAGGTGATCGGGGTTCGCGGCATCGGCGTCTGCCTGCCGTGCGGCTGCAATCCCGACGCCCATACCGTGATCTACGGCGCGCTGTCGCTGCCGTCGGAACTGACCGGGCGCCTGGGCGATGAGCTGTTGCGGGTTCTGGTCGAGCGCAAAAGCGCCGCGATGATCAACGACCTGGCGCAGGATCAGCGTTTCGCCTGGCTGGCGCCCTTCGCCGGCCGCATGATCGCGGTGCCGCTGCAGCGGCAGGACAAGATCCTGGGGTGCCTGTTCGGGCTGGACAAGCTGGGCGGCGAGTTTGACTCGGTGGACCTCAAGCTGCTGAGCGCCATCGCCAACGAGTCGGCGATCTACCTGGAAAACGCCAGGCTTTTTGAGGATGTCCACGATTTGATGATGGGCATGCTCCACTCGCTGACCAGCGCCGTGGACGCCAAGGACGCCTACACCTGCGGCCACAGCGAGCGCGTGGCGCTCTTAAGCCGCACCCTGGCAAAGCAGGCGGGGATGGGGGACGCCGAGGTCGAGCGCATCTACATGGCCGGACTGCTGCACGATGTGGGCAAGATCGGCGTGCCCGAAAGCGTGTTGCAGAAGACCGGGCGCCTGACGGTCGAAGAGTTCGAGCAGATGAAGAAGCATCCGCGGATCGGCGCCCGCATTCTGCGCGACATCAAGCAGGTGCAGGACATCATTCCCGGCGTGCTGTATCACCACGAGCGCTACGACGGCAAGGGGTATCCGACGAATCTCGCCGGCGAGCAGATTCCGCTGATGGGGCGGGTGATCTGCCTGGCCGACTGCTTCGACGCCATGACCAGCAACCGCACCTATCGCAAGGCGCTGCCGCTGGAGGTGGCGCTGGCCGAAATCCGTCGCTGCGCCGGGACGCAGTTTGATCCGCGGCTGGCCGAATGCTTTCTGGAGGTGGGCGCCGATCGCTTCCGCGAGCTGCTGGCCGAACAGGAACGCAAGAGCAGCCAACTGGTGGACTTGCAGCAGAGCCTGCGGGCCCTTGAAGCGCAGGGGTGATTGTGTCGTCCCAGTCCGTGCGGAGATGACGGTATGCCGGTTCGAGCCGAACAATACGACCAGGTTTGCGTGCTGAGCGTCACCGGCGATTTCGTCGATGAGAACGTCCGCGCGGCCGAGCGTCTGTGCGAGGAGGCGATCGACAAGCGCCAGGTGGTCGACTTCGTCGTGGACCTGGAACGGTGCGGCTTCGTCGACTCCGAAGGGCTGGAGGCGCTTCTGGGTATGAAGCGGCGCTGCGAGGATCTGTTCGGGCATCTGAAACTGGCGGGTTTGGACGAGCATTGCCGCACGATCCTGAGCGTCACCCGCCTGGAACACCGCCTGCAGGTTCACGAACACCTGGAAAGCGCGCTCAAGTCCATTCGGTGAGCATTTGTCGTCGTCGCGCCTTTATCGCGCCGCGTTCCCGCCGCCGCTTAAGCCCGGCGCCGGCAACGCCGATCTCAAGGAGGAGGGGGCGACACGTGGTATGCCGATGATCGCAACCGCCAGCCGAAAACCCCTTGGTCAACTGCTGCTGTCGCGCGGCACGATCAATGCCGAGCAGTTGCAGCGCGCCCTGGACGAGCAGCGCCGCGGCAGCAACCAGAAGTTGCTGGGTGAAGTGCTCATCGAGATGCGCTTCTGCAACGACGAGCAGATCACCGAAGCGCTGGCCGAAGGATACGGCGTCCCCTTTGCGCGCGTCAGTCCGCGCATCGCCGACCCGCGGGTCATCGCCTCGCTGCCCAAGGAGTTTCTGGAAAAGCACCAGGTGCTGCCGCTGTTCCTGGTCGAGGGCATCCTCACCGTCGCCGTCTCCGAGCCGGCGAACGTCTTTCTGCTGGAAGAGATCGAGCGCCTCAGCGGGCACAGCGTGCAGGTGGTCGCCGCCACCGTGCGCGACATCAAGGCCACGCTGCAGGTCTACCTTCCTTCGGACAAGGTGTTCGTCATCGACGACATCATCGAGGAGGTCAAGCCCGAGGAGTTCACTCTCATCGAGCAGCCGGTGCAGGATCTGGCCAACCTGGAGCAGGCGGCCGGCGATTCGCCCATCGTCAAGCTGGTCAACTACATCGTCTATAACGCCGTCAAGGAAGGGGCCAGCGACATTCACCTGGAACCCGGCGACGGCTCGGTGCGCGTGCGCTACCGCATCGACGGGCGGCTGGCCGAGCGCCTGCGCCCGCCGCACCAGATGCACGCCGCCGTCGCGTCGCGCATCAAGATCATGGCCGGGCTGGACATCTCCGAGCGCCGGCTGCCCCAGGACGGCGGCATCCACGTGCTGATGGACAAGCGTCCCATCGACTTGCGCGTCAGCACCATGCCCGGCAAGCACGGCGAAAAGGTCGTCATCCGCGTGATCGACAACGACCGGGCCGGCGTCAACCTGGAAAAGCTCGGCTTCGGCTACGACACGCTCAAGCAGTTCCGCAAGCTGATCGGTCTGCCCAACGGCATCGTGCTGGTCACCGGGCCCACCGGATCGGGCAAAAGCACCACGCTGTATGCCTGCCTGTCGGAGATCAACCGCGACGACATCAACATCTGCACCGTCGAAGACCCGATCGAATATGCCGTCGGCGGCATCAACCAGTTTCAGGTCAACGAGAAGGCGGGCTTCACCTTCGCCAACGCCCTGCGGGCGCTATTGCGACAGGATCCGGACATTCTCATGGTCGGGGAAATCCGCGATGCGGAAACCGCGCGCATCGCCACCCAGGCGGCGTTGACCGGGCACCTGGTCTTCAGCACGCTGCACACCAACGACGCCCCCGGCGCCGTCACCCGTCTGTTCAACGTCGGCATCGAGCCGTACCTGGTGGGCGCCAGCCTGGCCGGCGTGCTGGCGCAGCGCCTGGTGCGCAAGCTCTGCCAGAATTGCCGCGAGGCGTACGATCCGCCCCCCAACGAGCGCCGGCAGTTCGAGAAACTCGGCGGCGAGGTGGACAAGCTCTATCGCGCCAAGGGATGCCCGCGCTGCCGCAACCTGGGTTTTTCGGGGCGCGTGGGGATCTACGAACTGCTGGTGCCCGACGACCGCGCCATCGACGCCATCAGCCGCGGGGCGCCGCTGAACGAAATCCGCGACATCGCCCGCGAACTGGGGATGAAACCGCTGCGCCTGGACGGTATGGAAAAGGTGCGCGCCGGCGTCACCACGCTGGAAGAAGTCTATCGCGTCACCGCATAGGGCGCACGATCGCGGGCATCAATTCCACCGGCGCGGCCGCATAGGCGCGCCCCAACTCCGCGCGGTCGACCCAGGCCCGCGCGTCCACGCGCCGATAGGGTACCTGCAAGCAAAGTTCATCGGCGGCAAATGGCCAGGGGTCCACGCGCACCGCGTCGTCGTCGTCGCG
>JADLAP010000043.1 GCA_020848195.1 Phycisphaeraceae bacterium | reverse complement strand
GGATATTTGTTGGCCGTCGCCATGGCGATCGGACCTTCGACGATGGTGTTGCGTCCCAACTGGATCGGCACCTTGCCGACGACGGCAAAGCGCGAGCGCTTATCGATGCGGAAATCCTGGGAGACCGAACGGGTGGCCGCTCCGAAGCGCCCGGTGCTGGTGACGCGGAGATGGCGCGCGTCCAGCGGGTCATCGGCATCCAGCGGATGCTGCCGGATGCTGATCTGGAAACTCCCGGCGTCGGTGGCGATGGCGGCGCTCTGGATGGCGGTGCCGACGACGCTCGTGGAACGCTCGGCGGCCAGCAGCATTTCGGCGAAGTCCCCCTGGACCGCGGAGGCGATCTTCGGCCAGAGGCTGCTCGCCACCTGGGGACTGATCGTGCCGACGGTCGTGCGCGGACGAGCCATCTGCACGAAGCGGTAGCTCATCCAGCGCAGACCGGTTTCGGCGTTGGCCTGGGCGACGGCGACGTCCGCGAGGTTGTCGGCCGTGGCCATGTTATTGCCCGACACGCTGACCATGGCGACGGCCAGGGTACTGAAGAGTACCAGGTAGATCATCGCCAGCGTCGCCGCCGAACCCCGCCGCGTATTGTTGCCAGGCATGGAAACTCCCGCAGTCAATGGTCCATGCGTACCCAGGAGACGCGATATGCCTCGCCGAACGACGCGGACGGTGAGGACCGGCGCAGAATGCGTACCGTGACGCGCAGCGCCCCGGTATAGGTGCCCTTGGAGATTTCATTGGGGTTGGTCGAATTGGCGCTGAGCTTGTTGGGCAGCACCGGCACGACGTCGATCGCCTGGGCAAAGGCGGACATATCGGCAAGCGCGTTGCCCTGGGCGTCGATCGGCGGACCATAGGTGGCGCCATCGAAGGATTCCAGATCGTCAAAGGGCGTATCCGCGAGGCGTTCGCGCACGTTGCCGGCCAGCAGCGTCGCGGCGGTGATGTCGCCGGCGGCGCCGTTCTGCATGGTGCAGGCGGCATACAACTGCAGCATCGCCACGAAGCCCACGCCGACGATCATCGTGGCCAGGGCGACCTCGATCAGCGTGAAGCCGGCGCGAAGTTGTGCGCGGCGCATCCTCATGGCCATGACGTCCAATACAAATCGGCCCCTGTCAAATCCGGCGGGGTTTTCCTACTTCACCAGTTGGCTGAGCTTGAAGATCGGCAGAATGATGCTCATGGCGATGAATCCGACCACCGATCCCATCGCCACGATCATCAGCGGCTCGATCATCGCCGTCACCGACTTGATCACCGTCCGCAACTCGCGCCCATAAAACTCCGACACCTCGTCCAGAACCTCCCCCAGCTTGCCGGATTCCTCGCCGGCGGAGATCATCTGCACCACCGACCGCGGCAGCAGGGGGCTGCGCATCAGCGGCGCGGAAATCTTCTTGCCCTGCTTGACGGCCGAATAAACCGCCCGCCACAGGCGCCGGTAGAGGGTGTTGCCGCTGATTTCGGCCGTGATCGCCAGGGTGTCGAGCATCGGCACGCCGGCGTTGATGAGCTGTCCCATGGTGTGCAGCCCGCGGCTGATGTACATCGCCCGGAACATCTTCTTGAACAGCGGGACCGTCAGCTTGGTCTTGTCCCACCAGAGCCGGCCCCAGTCGGTGCGCAGCATCATCACGAACCCCCAGGCGACCGCGCCGGCGCCCAGCAGCAGCGCATACCAGTAGTTGAGCATGAACGCCGACAGGGCGTTGAGCAGTCGCGTCGGCGCCGGCAGCGCGGCTTCCTTGCCCTTGAAAATCGTGTTGAAGCTGGGGACCACGAAGGTCAGCAGGAAGATGGTGGTTCCCACGGCCATGGTGCCGATGATGCCGGGGTAGATCATGGCGCCGACGACCATCGCCCGCGTCTCGATCTGCTGGGTGAGGTAGGTGGCGATGCGGTCGAGCATCTTGCTGAATCCGCCGGACAGCTCCGACGCCTTGACCATGTTGATGTACAGCGGGCTGAAGGTCTTGGGGTAACGCAGCAGCGCCTCGGAGAAGGGCTTGCCCGACTCCACGTCGCGCTTCATCTGCTGGAGCATCTCGCGGAACTTGAGATTGGGCGCCTGCTCGGCGATGCCCTCGATGGCGGCCCGGATGCTGATGCCGGCGCGGATCATCACCGCCAGCTGACTGGTGAAGTTCTGCACGTCGCGGGCGCCGGGCCCCAGCGAAATGCTGAAGTTCAACCCCTTGCCGGGGCCGCCGCCCGCATCCGCCGGCGCCAGCGCCAGGATGTACTGCCCGCGCTGGCGCAGCTGCTGCGACGCGGCCGCCAGGTTCGGCGCGTTCAGCACGCCGGTCTGTACCTTGCCGTCGGCGGTCCGCGATTCGTAGCGATAGATGGGCATCTTCGGCCTCAGGCGACCAGCGCCCGCTCGAGTTTCTCGGGGTGGGCCGCCTGGGCGATCGCGTCTTCGCGGCTGATATACCCGTTGATGAACAGTTGCCGGATCGAATCGTCCAGCGACTGCATTCCCAGCGCCCGGCTGGTGGCGATCACGTTGGGGATTTCAAAAATGCGGTTTTCGCGGATGCAGTTGCGCACCGCCGGCGTGCAAAGCATGATCTCCACCGCCGGGATCATCCCCGGCTCGTCGTGTCGGCGGAACAGCGTCTGGCTGATCACCGCCTGCAGGGTGTTGGCCAGCATCGAACGGATCTGGTTCTGCTCGTCGGACGGGTAGATGTCGATGATGCGCTCGATGGTCTGGGGCGCGTTGACGGTGTGCAGCGTGCTGAAGACCAGGTGCCCGGTCTCGGCGGCCGTGATGGCGGCGCTGGTGGTCTCCAGGTCGCGCATTTCGCCGACGAGGATGGTGTCCGGATCCTGGCGCAGCACGTGGCGCAACCCGCTGGCGAAGGTGGGCACGTCGCTGCCGACCTCGCGCTGCTCGATGGCGCATTTGTTGCTGACGAAGGCGTACTCGATCGGATCTTCCAGGGTGATGATGTGCCCCGGGTCGCGCCGATTGACGGCGTCGATCATCCCCGCCAGGGTGGTGCTTTTGCCCGATCCGGTCGGACCAGTCACCAGCACCAGCCCGCGCGGCAGATAGGTCAGCTTGCCGACGATCTCGGGCAGGAACAACTGCTCGATCGGGCGGATTTTGTCGTTGATGGTGCGGAAGGCCAGCGCCACGGTGTTGCGCTGATAGTGGGCGTTGACGCGGAAGCGCCCCAGCCCGGGAATCTCGTAGGAAAAGTCCGCGTCGCGGTGTTCCTCGAAGTCCGCCAGGCGCTTTTCGCTGACCATTTCCGTCAGCAGTCGCCGCGCCCCTTCGGGGGTCACGACCGGAAAGTCGCTGGGCTGCATGACGGTGTGAATGCGAAACAGCGGCGGGGCGCCGACGTTGATGTGCACGTCCGACGCCTTGGCGGTCACTGCGTTGCGGAGGATGTCGTTCAAATGGGACATAATCGTTTCCTGCTCACTGGCCATGGGTCGGGGGTTGTGCGGCGGGCGTTGCCTGGATTCCCAACTCCCAACTCCCAACTCCCAGCACGCCGTTCACACGCCGCTCTCGGTTACCCTCAGGATTTCATCGACCGTTGTCTGCCCGGCCATCACCTTGGCGAACCCATCCTGCCGCAGGTTCACCAGCCCGCGTTCGCGGCATAGCTTGCGCAGTTCCGTCACGTTCGGATTGCGCGTCACCATGTCGCGCAGGGTGTCGTCCATGACCAGCAGTTCGTAAATCCCCAGGCGCCCGACGTGCCCGGTTCGCCGGCATTTGTCGCATCCCTTGCCGCGCCACAGCTCGGTTGAGGTGAACCCCTGGAGGTCCAGGAACTGCTTCAATTCATCCGTCGGCGCGTACAGTTCCTTGCAGTGCGGGCAGACCCGCCGCACCAGCCGCTGGGCCAGGATGCCGTTGACTGCCGAGGCGATCAGGTAAGGCTCGACCCCGATATTGATCAGCCGCGTGATCGAACTGGGGGCGTCGTTGGTATGCAGCGTGGACAGCACCAGGTGCCCGGTCAGCGACGCCTGCACCGCGATCTTCGCCGTCTCGGCGTCGCGGATCTCGCCGAGCATCACCACGTCCGGATCCTGGCGCAGCAGACTGCGCAGCGCGGCCGAAAACGTCATCCCGATCCGCTCGTGGACCTGCACCTGGTTGGCCTGCGCCAGGTGATACTCGATGGGATCCTCGACCGTGCTGATGTTCAGCTTGTTGCCGTCCATGCAGCGCAGCGACGAATAGAGCGTCGTGGTCTTGCCGGATCCGGTCGGTCCGGTCACCAGCAGGATGCCGTGCGGCTCGTCGATCTGCCGGCGCCAGATCGTCAGAATATTCTCGCTGAAGCCCAGATCCTCCAGGGGGACGTTGATCGAACGGTTGTCCAGGATGCGGATGACGACCTTTTCGCCGTTGGCCGTCGG
>JADLAP010000042.1 GCA_020848195.1 Phycisphaeraceae bacterium | reverse complement strand
GGCGACGAGGGAACAACCTCGCCTGCCCGCTTCCATCTTCTTCCGCTTACCATCGGCTCAGGGGTCGTCCAGGTTCAATGCGGCTTCAAATTGCTATCATGGCTGGAGTTAGATGTCGATCTTCCACCGAGAAACCACGCTCATGTCCACCCCTATGCTCATTCTGGCCAGCCGGTCCGCGAGGCGGGCGTCGTTGCTTGCGGAAGCGGGGTTGGCGTTCGTTCAGGCTGATCCGCCGTTTGAGGATCCGCCGCATCCCGAGGACGACGGCGTCACGCCGCCGGAACTGGCGATGCGCCTGGCCACACGCAAGGCCCTGAGCATGCGCGGCACGGAGGTGGTGAAGCGTCACCCCGGAGCGGTGGTGCTCGGCGCGGATACGCTGATCGTGCATCACGATGGTTCACTCGCCGGCACGCCGACCAACGCCGCCGAGGCGCGGGCGATGCTGAAAAAGTTCGTCGGCCGGCGTCATCAGGTCGTCACCGGCGTGGCGCTCTGGTCGACGGAAGACGACCGGGTGGATGCGTTTGCCGACGTGGCGGACGTCGATGTCGGCTCGGTTTCCGACGACGCCATCGACCAGTATCTCCAAGGCAACGGCTGGCGCGGCAAGGCCGGCGGATACAACCTGCATGAACGCCTGGCCGCGGGCTGGCGCATCGTCGTGCACGGCGAATCGACCACGGTCGTCGGGTTGCCGATGCCGATGCTGCTGGCGCGTCGGTTGACGTGGTGAACCCTTCTTGTCCAGCCGCGGGCCAACCGCCCGCGCGTCCTGTCTCACGCAGTACAACGCTCGGTACAATGTCGCCACAATGGCGCAACGCCGTGACGCCTTCCCAACTTTGCCCTCGATCATTGCGATGACCTTGGGGCTGACGATGGCCGGCTGCATGGACAGCCGGCTTGAGTCGATCGACCGCGAATTGTCCAGCGCCATCCGCCAGCAGTGGACGCAGAGCGTCGGGCACGAGTCGGAAGACGATCCCCAGCCGGTTCCGGAACAGGACGCCTTGGCCCGCGCGAGCCGGACGACGGATCAGCCGGTGGCGCCGACGAACAACCCGCGTTCCGCCGATCTGCCCGCCCGCCCGGCACGCAAGGACACGTCCGCCGACCGTCAGGACATTCCCACGCCGGAGATGCGGCTGAACTTAGACGCCCAGGCGGTGACGATGAATCTGCCCGACGCCCTGGCCTATGCCGTGGCGCATGCCCGCGAGTATCGCAGCCGGAAGGAAGAACTGTTCATCTCCGCCATCAGTCTGCTGACGGAGCGTCACCTCTGGGGTCCGCGCCTGTTCGAGACGCTGACCACGGGTTTTGCCGGAACGCCCGAAGGCGGCGACTACGATCAGGCGATGTCCATCGTGCACCAGTTGGGCGTCCGCCAGAAGCTGCCCTACGGCGGCGAAGTCTCCGCCAAGGCGCTGACCAATCTCGTGACCATGCTCCACGACGCCACCGGCGGCGACGGCCAGGACGCCAGCATCGTCCTTTCCGCCCAGATTCCCCTGCTGCGCGGCTCCGGCGTGGTGGCCCAGGAAAGCCTCATCCAGGCCGAGCGAGATCTCGTCTACGCCGCCCGGTCGTTTGAGCGCTATCGCCGGGAGTTCCTGCTGAACATCGCTTCGCAGTACTACGACCTGCTTCGCCAGCAGGCGCAGGTGAGCAATCTTCAGCGCCAACTCAAAAGCTTCGATTGGTTGAACGCCCGGATCGCCGCGCTGGCCAAGGCCGGCCGGCAGCCCTACTTTGAAGTCCAACGCGCCCAGCAACAGGTGCTCTTCGCCCGCAACAATCTGCTCAACGCGCGGGAAAGCTACGAAACCCAGCTCGACGCCTTCAAGCTGCAACTGGGCATGCCCGTGAACCAGCCGCTGAAGATCGAGCCGTCGGAAATCACCATCCCCGAGCCGGCGCTCGACATGGACCGCTCCATGGAGGTCGCGTTGGCCGGCCGGCTCGATCTCCAGACCATCCGCGACCAGGTGGATGACGCGCAGCGGCAGGTCCGCGTGGCCAGGGACCAGTTGCAGGCGGATCTGAATCTCACCGGCAACATGACCTTCAACACCGATGCCGGCAAGACCCATTCCGGCGTCGACTTCGACCTCGGCGACAGCACGTACAGCCTGCAACTGGAACTGGGCGCGCCGTGGGATCGCAAAGCCGAGCAACTGGCGTATCGCAAATCGCTGATCGATCTGGAGCGTGCCCACCGTTCCGCGCTGCTCAAGCGGGACCAGGTCATCCAGGACGTCCGCCGCGCCATCCGGCAGATCGAACAGGCTCGGTTCACGCTGACGCTGCAGTTGCGGAACATCGAGGTGGCCAGCAAGCGGCTTCGCGGCGTCGTGCTGCGCCTGCGCAGCCTCGGTCCCCGCGACTTCATCGAAGCCGAGGGCGATCTGCTCGAAGCCCAGAACCTGCGTGATTCCGCCGTCCGCGACCTGCGGGTGAATATCCTGACGTATCTCCTGAACACTGGACAACTGCGGATGGGGCCGACCGGACAATGGCTGCCTCCCGCCCAACTGACGTCGCCCGCCACGCAACCCGCTGACACCCAGCCCACCACGCAACCGGCCGCAACCCAGCCATGAAACCCATGCCGCATTTTCCACGTCGCGTCACCTGTGCCTCCCGTCCCGGCGGTCTGCTGGTTCCGACGATCGTGATACTCGTCCTGATCGCCGCGATCGTCGTCGCGCTGGGCCTGCTTTCCCGAAGCGGAGGCACGGAGCCGGCGGAGCGTCTGGCCTCCGAATGGTTCACCGTCGACAAGCGCAGCTTCGATCTGATCGTCATGGCCAACGGCGAACTGGAAGCCGCCCAGCAGGCGGAACTGAAATGCCAGATCGAAAGCGGCTCGACCATCATCGAAATCCTGCCCGAAGGCACGCACGTGAACAAAGGCGATGTGGTCGTCAAGCTCGCGGAAGATCAGGTCAAGGAAAAGGTCGAACAGGAACGCCTGAGCACGGAGCAGGCCCGGTCCGACAAGGTGGCGGCGGAAACCGATCTCGCCATCGCCATCAACGAGGCGGACATCGAACTGAAGGATGCGAAGCTGAAACTCGAACTGTCCAGACTGGACCTGGAGAAATGGCAGCGCGGCGACGATCCGAAAAAACAGCGCGAACTGGAACTGAGCCAGCAGAAAGCCGCCCGCGATCTCGACCGCGCCAGGGAAGATCTCGCCTCCAGCGAGGATCTGTTCAAGGAGGACTTCATCAGCCAGAGCGAACTCGACGACGACCGCCTGAAACTGATCGAAGCCAAAGCGAACCTGGAAACCGCGAAACTCGACATTGAAGTCTATGAGAAATACACCCAGCCCAAGGAGCGGAAACAGGCCGAGTCCGATGTGGACCAGGCGGCGGCGGAACTGGACCGCAAAGTCCGCAGCAACGACAACCGCATCGCCCAGGCCAAATCCAAATTGGCCGCCAGGATCAGCCAGCTCCGAATCCGCGAGGACCGGCTGGCCAAGCTGGAGGAACAACTGACGCAGGCGATCATCAAGGCTCCGCAGGGCGGGCTGGTCGTCTACGCTTCGACCGTCGGCCCACGCTACCGGCGCGGCGATCCGATCGTCGCCGGCAGGCAGGTCCGGTTCAACGAATCCATCGTCATGCTCCCCGACACCAGCCGCATGATCGTCCGCCTGAAGGTCCACGAAGCCATGGTGTCCCAGGTCAAGCTCGGGCAGAAGGTCACCGTGACCATCGACGCCCGCGCGGGCAAACCGCTCGACGGCAAGATCATCGACATCGGCGTCATGGCGGAAGACGCCGGCTGGCTCAACCCGGACCTGCGCGAATATCCCGTGAAAGTGGAATTGCCCGACCTGGGCGAAGGCGTGCTCAAACCCGCCATGCGCTGCACCGCGCGAATCTTCACCGGCCGGGTCGAGGACGCGATGTCGGTTCCCGTGCAGGCGGTGTTCGCCGAGGGCAGGCAACGCTACTGCCATGTCCCCGCCGAGGCAGGCCGGGTGCGTCGCCAGCCCGTCACCATCGGCCGCGCCCGCGAAAACGACGTGGAAATCCTCACCGGTCTGAGCGTCGGCGATCGCGTGCTGCTCCGCCGGCCCCGGCCCGGTGAAGCGGTCTCGGAAAGTCCCGCTGCCGCCAACGCCACACAACCCGCCAATGACCGAATGTCCAAGCCCGAATGACCCATGACGAGTGACATGTCTTGTGCCAGCCGCGGGCCAATTGCCCGCGCGTCTTTTCATTTCGCCGAATCAGCTTGCGATTTGCTGATCGCCTGCGCTGCCCCTTCCCGGTCCCGGTCCTGTAGTTCCTCGTCCGCGGCGTCGCTGTCGCTTCCGCGCCGATCGCGGCATTTTCCGGACAATCAACGATTTGTCCGCGTCCGGGGCCAGCGGTAACACGCAACAATCCGACGCGGCAACCAGGCGGATATCGCACCGTCGCGCAATCCGGCAGCGGCGTCATTCCCGTCACGGACGTCATGTCCGCCACAATGCGACATGGGTGGCCGGAACATCAAAACCTTTCGCATTCCGCTTTCAAGTGGCTTTGGGCACGGACTGATAACAGCGATATCACCCCCCGCGCAGGAGATATCGCAGATGTCGAATGCCCCTCGTTTCCTGTCCCGCCGAATCAGCCGTCGTCCGCGTCCCATCCGCCGATCAGGCGCCCAGTTGTCCAGCCTGTTCCCGCACGAGCTGCAGGCCCTGGAGAACCGGCGTCTGCTGAGCATGGTCGCCCCGCTCATCGGGCCTATGCCCGCGGAGTACAACGCAGGCGAAATGGTCATGATGATGGAACAGCCGGGGACGACCGTCGCGCAAGCGGGCGTTCAGAATCTTCTGGATGACAGCGAACATGGATTGATGGACGGCATGGGCATTGTTACCGAAAGCCAGCCCGCCGTCGCCTCGCAGCATCTGCCGGGCACGTCCCACTGCTCCTGCTGCTCCTGCACCGGCTGGGCACAGCACGGCGACGCGGTGTTTGAGGAAGCTCATGTCTGCGAGTCCCGTGTGGACGCCAACGGCGAGGAGTATTTCGTGCTTCCCGCGATTGCCGGTTCGACCGCGCCTTCCGTCGCGCAGACCGGCGACGGCATCGAGCTGGCGTTCTCCAATCTGCCTCTGCTGCACAGCAATGCTGGCGCGTCGGCGGTGCTCTATCTCGACTTCGACGGCCACACCGAGGCGACCTGGGGTTCCTTCAGCAACTGCGTGACGCCCGCCTATTCCCTCGACGGCAACTTCAGCACGCTGACCAGCGCGGAAATCGACAGCATCACCGAAATCTGGGCCCGCGTCGCCGAGGACTACGCGCCGTTCAACATCGACGTGACCACGGAAGTGCCCGCCAACTTCAACAACGGCTACGCCATGCGTGTCGCCATCGGCGGATCGTCCAGCGACTGGTACAGCGGCAGTGCCGGCGGCGTGGCGTACATCAACTCCTTCACCAACAACATCGTCAACACCTGCTACGTCTTTCCCGATGAACTCGGCGACGGCTACGCCAAGTACGTCGCCGAGGCCATCAGCCATGAGGCCGGCCACACCTTCGGCCTGTATCACCAGTCCAAGTGGAGCGGCAGCACCAAGGTCCAGGAATACGACCCCGGCTCCAACGGCTGGGCGCCCATCATGGGCGTTGGCTACTACCAGCCCAACACCATCTGGCACAACGGCAAGAACTCCAACGCGACCACCCAGGACGACATGGCCATCATTGCCGGCACGACCAACGGCTTCGGCTACCGGGCCGATGACCACGGCAATACCAACAATCTCGCATCCCTGCTCGTCAGCGACGCCGGCGACGTCGCCGCCACCGGCGTCATCAGCACCACGACCGACGTGGACGTGTTCCGCTTCACGACGGAGGCCGGCAGCGTTCACTTCGACGTCGCCACCGAGACCGTCGGAGCCAATCTCGACGTCAAACTCGAACTCTACAACCCCACGGGAACCCGCCTGGCTCTGGCTGATCCCTCCGGCTCGCTCAACGCCACGATTGACCAGTCCCTTGATGCCGGCACGTACTATCTCCATGTCCGTTCCACCGGCGTCTACGGCTACCTCGGCCAGTATGAACTGACCGGCACGATCGTCGGCGACGACGGCGGCGGCGGCGAGATCGCCCCGGAAGTCATCGTCCGCCAAGGCTCCACCGACATCGCCGACGGCGAGGATACGCCCATCAGCTTCGGTTCCGTGGTTCAGAACGCCACCGCTCCCACCATCACTTTCACCGTGCGAAACAGCGGTTCGGCAGTCCTGACCACCTCGCAACTGACCGTTCCCACCGGATTCACCATCGTCGAAGGCCTTGCTCCCTCCATCGCCGCCGGCAGCCAGGACACCTTCGTCGTCCGGCTCGACACCACCGCCACCGGTGCCAAGTCCGGCTTCATCAGCTTCAGCAGCAACGACTCCGACGAAAGTCCCTTCACCTTCGCCATCAGTGGAACCGTCACCACGCCGCCGGCCACCACGGACCTGAGCGTGGCCATCACCCAGACGCTTGAAAGCGTCCTGGCGGCGGGAAACCTCGGCTCCGTCAAGCTGCTGGTCACCAACGGCGGCGTGGGCAACTTCTCCGGCGCGATGAAAGTCAGCCTCTACGCCTCCAGCAACACCACGTTCGACGAATCCGACACCCTGCTGGCCACGTCCACCGCGAACACCGCGATCAAAGCCGGCGGAACCAAGAGCGTGTCGCTGAAGGTTCCCCTCAGCGGCGACGTCACGCCGGGCAACTACTACATCATCGCCGTGGTCGATCCGGACGACACCGTCAACGAAACCAACGAATCCAACAACTCCGCCGTCAGCGGTTCCACCTCGGAACTGGCGTGGAAATTCGGCGTCCTCGCCGGCAAAAACCAGTCGCTCAAACTCACCGACGACGACGGCACGCTCGTGACCTTCAAGATGGCAGGCTCCGGCGTGGGCACGGTCACCTCCGATGGCGACGGCGGCTACAACATCGCGTTCACCGGCACCACCGCCGCCAGCGGCGCGACCATCACCGCCTCCGGCGGCGACGGCCTGGTGCTGCTCAACGACATCGCCGTCGGCGACACCGCCAACCCGGCCGACAACACCAACCTCGGCAAGTTCACCGCCGCCACCGGCGATCTGACCGGCGATATCGAAGTCACCGGCTACATCTCCAGCCTCAAGCTCCACGACGTGCTCGGACCCAGCACGCTGGTCATCGGCCACAGCCTCTCCACCGGCGTCGGCCTCGACTTCCGGTACGTCACGGACCTGAGCATCAGCAGCGCCAGCGGATTCAGCAAGCTCACGGCTGTGAACTGGAGCGACTCCGACGCCACCGCGGACGAGATCATCGCGCCGTGGATCAGCAATATCCAGATCAAGGGCGCCAGCGGCATCGCGGGCGATTTCGACGCCGACCTGACGCTTTCCGGCTCCGGCGGCCCGGCCATCAAACTCGGTTCCGTCAAGATCGCCGGCTCCGTCCTCGGTCGCACATGGTCCATTGATGGCGCGGTCAACACCATCCAGGCCAAAGCCTTCGACGGCACTGAACTGGCCGCCACCGGGACCATCAGCAAGATCAGCCTCGGCCAGTGGGACGGCGGAAGCCTCAGCGCCACCGCACTGGCCAACTTCAACGTCGGCGGCACGCAGTTCACCGGAACCTCCGGCGACTGCAACATCAACCTCGACCTCACCGGCGTCTCCGGCTCCACCCCCACCCTCGGCAAGGTGAACATCCTGGGCGATATGGTCGCCGAGTCCGGCGAAACCCTCGATTGGCGCGTTGCCGGCCCGGTCACCAGCATCACCGTCAAGGGTGACATCGATCATCTGGACCTGCAGGTCGCCGCCGACGAAGATCACAACAAACAGGCTTCCATCAGCACCTTGACGTTCAACACCGTGACCTACGCCGACGTGCTGGTCGACGGCATCATCAACAAGGTGACATCGACCAGTTGGGATGGCGGCGGAATCACGGCCGATTCGGTGGTCAAGCAGAACATCGCCGGCTTGTCGCCGGCGCTCAAGAGCCTTCTGGCCCTGTGGGTCAAGAGCAAGGCCCAGGTCGCGCTGGTCGTGGTGTAATGGCCGCTACAATCCCCAGGTCATGACCACCCCGACGTCCAGACGATTCGCCCTGCTCAAAGCCATCGCGAGGCAGCGGCATCGGTACAGCCTGCTCCGCGCCGTCAGCCAGACGTTTTCGCTTGCCGTGCTGGCGGTCGTGCCGCTGACGGGGCTGGCGCGGGTGGACTTCTGGGGCGGCGAGCATCGTCTGCTGTTTCACCCCGCGCCCTTCAAGCACGCGCTCGGCGGGGTGGTCATCGGCATCGGCGCGATGTATGTCGTGACGTTCCTGAGCAATGTCGCCGCGGGACGGCTGTTCTGCGGCTGGGGCTGCCCCGTCGGCCAGATCAGCCGGTTCGGCGACGCCGTCGATGTGCCGGGACAATCCCTGTTGCATCGGGCGCTGCAGCACGTCAAAGGCGCGGCCTTCAGCGGCGCCTTCATCCTTTCCATGCTGGCCTGGTGGACTGACCTGCGCGTGCTCGTCATGGGGAACGCCATAGCCCTGGGCCTCGCGTGGGGATCGCTGGCCTGCGGCGTCATCGCCGCCTACCTGCACGGACGATGGTGGCGGTGGGAGTTCTGCAAAAGCCTCTGTCCCATCGGCCTGTACTACTCCTTCGTCGCGCCCGCCCGCTACTTCGGCGTCCACTTCCGCAATCAGCATGAAACGTGCATCGAATGCAACGGCTGCGACAACGTCTGTCCGGTGAACCTGACGCCGCGAGACCTGATGAAGCCGGTGACGGATCGCGTGGGCGTCTCCATCGCCGACGCTCCGGGCCACAACCACTGCCTCGAATGCGGCGACTGCATCAAGGTCTGCGAATTCATGGTCGGCAAAAAGGGACTAAGTCCCATTCCGCTGAAGCTCGGCCATTTCGCCGGCCCGCAACGCATCACGCCTTCATCCCCGGCTTCGCCGGTGGACGCCTCCGAATCTCCATTGCCCACGCGATGAGTACCGCCGTCCAAACAGTCCGGCCCGTGACAACCTCAAGTCATCACGGGCCGGCTGGGGGCATTCTGGATGGACGTGGCATCGACGGTGCTTATTCGTACATCTCCAACTCGTACAGTTCCTCCGCGCCGCCTTTGTCGGGTTGGGTGAACATCAACCTGATCTTGACCGGTTCAACCGGCTGTTCGAACTTGAACTCGGTTTCATAACCTTTCAGTTCCTTGGGTGCTTCGGCAAGGGTGTGCCACTGCTGGTTCTCCCAGGTCTGTAGCTGCAGGCCCGCCAGCGAAGCGCCGTAGACCTTCATGGTTTTGAACTTCGGCGATATGCCGGTGAAGGAAATCTGCACCCACGGATTCTCCCGGATCCCCGTGATGCGACGCCACGCCAGGTCGTCGCGGATGCCGTTGAACAATGCCACGGCGACGCCTTCGGCGTACATGTAGGTGGACGATGATGTAAGTTCCATATCGCCGTTGTGCTTGTAGAGCAGATTGCCGCGGCTTGCATCTTCCTTTTCCTTCGCGGCGATTTCCGCTTCAAGCTCAGCCACGGTCTGGAGTTTCTCACCCATCGGCGGGTTTGTCAGAATGTGGACGCCATAGCGGGGCAGGTCGATTGTGATGGTGTTGCTGCTCACGGCAGTGGTGCCGGCTTCACGGAAACCGTAGAGCTTGGTGACGCCTTCGAGTGCCGGGCTTTCGATTGTCGCCGACACAGGCTTATCCAGCAGATTGACCGCGACGAGCAACGTCTTGCCATCGACCGTTTTGGCCCAGGCTTCAACGCCGTCGTCCGGCGCGGCGACTTTCACTTCGGACGGGGGGACCGGGGACAGCACCCACGGGTCCAGCATGGCCAGGCTTTCGTAGATGAACGGGCTGCCCAGCCGGGTGGAGTAGTAGCTGAACTGCGCGCCGTAGAGGAACGGGGTCAGCCCCTTCATGCCGGCGACAAGCCCCGCGTAGATCGACATGCGATATTCCGCGAAGGTCGGAGGAACGGCGAAACGATTGACGAACTCATAGGAAAACGCCTGTGGAGTCTGCCACGCCGCGATTTTTCCTTCGCCGGCGGTGTGGATGTCCCGGATCATGCGGCCGATCATTTTGGGATTCTGAATCGTGCGTTTGCCGGAGCCGTCGATCATCGGCCCGATGTAGGGATGCGGATTGAGGATGTCGGCGCAGTGGACGTAGTACTCGGGCGACCGGGAAATGATCATTACCGGGTGATACGGATCCAGTTCGCGCGCCAGTTCATACTGATAGCGCAGATAAACCGGTGAAATGCCGCGGCATTCCGGCTCGTCGGCGAGGTAGTAGTATCGCAGCTTGGGATCGGACCTGGCTTCCAGCACGCGGCGTCGGGTTTCCTCCATGACCTTGTCCGAAGGCCGAACGTCCTTGGCGGCGTTCTGTCGATCGGTGGGGTCGATGCGTTCGGCTTCCAGACTCGCGCCCACGCCGCGCCAGAAGCTGACATTGACTGGGCCGTCGGGATATTTCTCCGCCAGTTCGCGGCTGACCATGTAGTCCGGGCCGCACCAGTGGCGGACGAAGATCGGCTTGCCGTTCTCGACGAAGTTCAGGTTGCGATCGATGCGGATGCTGCTGCCGGGAGCCGCGTCGAGTCGCTGGATCGTGGTGGCGCCGTCGAGCAGTGGTTCGCCCTTGGCGCTGAGCACGCGGCAGGTCAGTTCCGCTTTGCCGACGATCATGCCGGCGGCGTCGAAGGTGAAGTCGGCCTGCTGATGTTTGACGGGGACTTTCTGCGAAAGTGACGTGGTCATGGCGGGGCCTGCGAGGGTCAGTTCCACCTGCGAGCCGGCGAGTTCCTGTTCCGGCAGATTCACCCGTACCGTGCCGCGGACGTGTTCGATTTTCTCGTCCGGATAGAAATTCCGCCGGTAAAACGGCTCATCGAGCACGAACCGCATCGGTTCGTATTCCACCAGCGTGAGATAGGTCATGTCCGTGATGGTCTTGCCGCCGGCGTGGGTGAGTTTCAGTTGGATGTCGGTTCGTCCCAGTCCGGAAAGTTCAAAGTTCGGGATCGTCACTTCATTGACGCCTGACTTGAGCGTGACGTTCACCGGGCTGGCGATCGGCTTGTCGTGGCAGAGCGCCTGGACGGCGCAGGGGCCGGCCGTTTCCGGGGCCACGTCGATTTTGACCTTCAGATCGCCGGTGTATTTCCCTTTGGCTCCGGAGGCGACGGCGGCTTTGACTTCCGTCACGCCGGCGTCGAGGGTGGGGTCTTTGCGGGGCATGTTCGAGAGCAAATTGAAGCTTTTCGGCTCGTGGAACCTGCTTATCAGATGTGACCAGGTGTAATGATCCCATCCCTCGGTATTGCGGCCGCGCGAAACGTTGAGCAGCCAGACCGGTTCGAATGTCGTCGCCCGGGTGTACATGAACGCCGTCAGCGGGAGCCGCACTTCCACGGACCAGCAATCCTTGTCGAGATGGACGGCGGAGTTCCAGGCCGGATGTCCCGCCGGGCCGCCGGTGTTGCCGCCTTCGATGTAGTTGCCGTCCCATCGGCTGTTGTTCGCGGCGATGGCGAACTGATAGTACGTCACGCCTTTGCCCAGGGGATCGACGAATATTTCCACGCTGTCGTTGCCCATGACGGACGACTGGTTGACCACCAGCTTGTCCATCCGCGGTTCACCGCAGTAAATCCCGATGTACACCGCATCGTCGTCGTGGACGACCTTGAACCAGGTCGCGGGCACGGGCCGGGATTTTTCCCGGCTGGCCAGCCAGACGAAATCCGAGCTTTTTTCCGCGGCATTCCAGGCCGGTTCATCGAGTCGGCCGTCGAGTGTGATGGGGCTGTCCGCCTTGATGGCCGGATAGGTCTCCTTCGCCGCCGCGGGCATCGCCGCGAGCACGACCACCCACGTCACCAACCATGTCCAGTTGCGCATGATCAAAAACTCCATGTAAGTTGAGGCGGCTTACTTCGCCGCGTCGGTTGTCGGCCATTTCACCAGCGAAAAGACGCACGGATTGCCCGTCCACAAGGGGAGCTTGATCCCGCCGCCGAGCACGGTGGCTTTCACCAGCAGTTCGCCGGGACCAAACTGTTTGCCGATTTTGAGATTGCCCCGGCTGAGTTCTTCCGCTTTCACCGTCGTGGTCCACACCTTGTTGTCGCTGCCTTCCGAGGCCGCAAGCTGCATGGATTCCTGACCGTTGAGCGTCACCGGAGGCATCGTGTAGTTGTGGAAGAACTTGACCGACACATCCTTGGCCGGTTCTTTCAAGGTGACTTTGAAGGTCAGTTCATCGCCAGGCTCGAATTGTTCCCTGGTCCCGAAGACGGGTGACTCCATCGCGATCCAGTTTTCCGGCTGCCTGACCATCTTGATGTAGGAACAGGTGACCGTGGATCCCGCCGAATCCAGGCGGAAAAAGCGGTGGTCGGCCTTCTGGTTGATCTGGCGCGTGTAGTCGACCGCGTAAATGCCTTTCTGGAGGTGGGAAACCTGGCCGAGGACCATCGGCGGAGGCACATCGTTGCCGAAGGCGATGCGGAAGCCGAAGCCGACGTAGCCGCGCACCTGCTGCACATCGCGGACTTCCCAGACCAGCCATGGATAGGCCGGATCGACTTTCACGTAGGTTCCGGTGGCGGAGGCGGCTTTGAGGTTGTCAAAGATCACGCCGTCGGGTTTGCCTTCCGCGACGGGCCGGACCTGCACGCTCTTGTCCGTCACGCCCCACACCAGGGCGCCGGCTTTTTCGGCGGTTTTGATGTCGCTGCCGTCGATGCACCAGAGCGTGTCGGACGCCGGAACGTCTTCCGCAAAGCTTCCGGCGGCGAAGAGCAATACGAGCAGCAACGAACAACGAAGGATGGAGTGAGGTCTCATTTGCATGGTGTCCAGTGGCACTCAGGGGACATATCGCCGCGGCATGAACGCGCCCCAGCGATCATCGGAGAGGAAATTGGGATAGGGGGTGTACAACGTGTCTTCCGGCAACAGGGCGACATGGCCGTCGGCGTGGCCGGTGGTCAGGCGTGCCATGTGGCGATAGTCGACCCAGTTGCCCAGGATGTTTCTGACGTCGCCGTTTTCGATGGACTGGGATCCGCCGCCATAACCGTCGAAAGCGGCGCGTCGGGAGTCGACGAAGCCGATGACTTTGGCGGGTTTGGCGATGTCCTGGCGTCGGCGGACGGCGTCGTAGTTCCAACCGCTGCCGCCGGAGCCCCAGCCGTCGCCGCCGAAGCCGTAGCGGGGCATGCCGTAGGGCACGGCGAAATCGGCGCCGACGGCAAAGGGGAAGGTCGGACACTTGAAGACGCTGGAACGGTTGTACGGTTCGGGCAGGTTGATGAAATGCGCCCCACTGCTGTTGGGCTTGTCCATGGACCAATCCGCGTTGATGCCGATGTAGCGTGCGATCTGTTTGGGCCAGGCGCCGTAATCGTTGGGCCGAACCACGCGGAAGGTGTTGGCCACGGCCACGGTTGGATCCCGTCCGAGCGTGGGCATCCAGCCCTTGTTGTCGTCGCAGTACATGCTCCAGCCCATGACGATCTGCCGGACCTGCGTGCCGCACTGGATGGCCTGTGCGGATTCGCGGGCTCGTTTGAGGGCCGGCAGCAGAATGGCGATGAGCAGGGAAATAATGCTGATTACAACAAGAAGTTCGATGAGCGTGAATCCGCGGTGTTTCATGACATGGCTCCTTATTGTTCCCGGAATGCACGGTCAGGCGGTTAAGGGTTTGCCGGCGATGTCGATGCGACAGGGGACATGGCCAGGCCGCAGGACGTTCGGGTGACCGGCTGGCCTTCGATGAGGATGCGCCGGGGCGGCCGCTGGGGGTTGCGCAGGCGGTCGAGCAGCAGTTCCGCGGCCGCGGCGCCGATTTCCTGCATCGGCACGGTGTAGGTCGTCATTCCCGACGCAATCCCCGCTTCGCGATTCATGTCGTTCACCCCGGCCACGCTCAGACGCTGAGGCACCGGCACGCCCAGCTCGCGGGCGTGATGGATCGTGGCCAACGCATAGACTTGCATCGCCACCATGGCCGTCGGCTGGCTGGGGGAATGGAGCAGGTCGTGCAGGTACTCGCGCATCACCTGGTCGTTGTTCGCCGGGTTGATGTTCCGAGGCTGGTTCAACTGCGGGCAGGGCGGTTCCAGGCCCCGGTCCTGGTAGTAATGGCGATGCGCCCGGCGGATCAGTTCGTTGTAGTAATTGTCCGTGGCGTCGGTGAAACAGGCGATGCGGCGGTGGCCGAAGTTCCAGAGCATGTCCATCTGGTCGTGGATCGCGCGTTCGTAATTCATCAGCACGCAGTCGGACGGCTGATCCGCGTAGGCGCGGTCGATGAAGACCACGGGCAATTGCTGGGCCAGCAGTTGCCGCAGGCTCGGGGACACGCTGGTCTGGAGCAGCAGGCCGTCCACGCGATGTTCCGCGACGATGTCCGGAATTTTGGTCTGGCTGGCTTCGCACGCGTCCCAGAGCAGGTGATAGCGATGAGACTTGAGAACGCCATGGATCCCCATCATCGCGGCGCTGTAGTAGCCGTCGCTGTGCAGTTGGGATTCATGAATGAGGGTCGTGGAGAGATAGCCGATGACGAAGGTTTCGTGAGTCATCGGCGTATCGCTGGATCGCGGCCTGCGAAACGCGGCGCTGAGCACCGGGTCCGGCCGGTAGCCGAGCTTGCGTACGGCTTCCATCACCACCTTGCGGGTTGTGTCCGTGGGAATCGGGCTGTTGCTGAGCACCCGGGAGACCGTCGTGGTCGACACCCCCGCCAACCGTGAAACCTGTCGGATGTTGGCGGGGGATGAAGGAGATCTGACCATGGTTTGTACACCCAATGAGATTTACATTAAACTTAAAAAGAATGGTGTAAACTGTCAATACAAATATGCCAGATTTCGATATAATTTGGTGAAATGGCGACATTCCGAGGCGCGGCATGCCGCTTCGTGTGGTAGAGTTGACAGCGATTGTTGGGTTTATTGTAAACATTTATCCCACGTTCCGTTTCCTTCATGAGGTGCTTGATGCTGCCCAAGGTGATCAAGGCGTTCAACATCGACTTCAACTGGGACTCGATCTATCAGCCGGCTGCGCCGGGGCTGTACGCCCATGCCGACCCCGGCGAGCAGGTGCGATGGATGGCGGACCTGGGAGCCAATGTCATCCAGGCCTTCTGCGTCAGCTTCAACGGCCAGGCGTGGTTCCCCTCCGAGACGGCTCCGATCAATCCCGGTCTCGGCGACTTCCTGCCCCGGCTGATCCAGGAAGCGTCGAAAAAGAACATGGCGGTCATGGGCTACTTCGACATCGGCCAGAACCGCACATGGGAGCTGGAAAACCAGAAGGTGATCCGGTTCAGCCTTACCGA
Source organism: Phycisphaeraceae bacterium (assembly GCA_020848195.1). Taxonomy (GTDB): domain Bacteria; phylum Planctomycetota; class Phycisphaerae; order Phycisphaerales; family Phycisphaeraceae; genus JADLAP01. The sequence continues at coordinate 13,513 of JADLAP010000042.1, read as the reverse complement.
CATGGTTCACATTCCGTACACCCGCGCGTACCTGGACTTTTTCGCGTCGTGCATCCGCGATGCGCTCAGGAAGACGGACGTGGAAGGATTCATGGTCGACACGTTTCGGCCGATGATCAAGGACGTCTGGCTGGACTGCATGAAGGAAATGTATGTGGAACTGATGGGCGAGCCGTTCCCGGCCTGCGGAACGTTGCCGGAGGATGTGTCGCTGGAGTTCGATCGGCGGTCGCTGACACGGGCGTGGCAGTACACGCGCGACGCGGTGGCGGACGTGAGGCCGGCGGTGATCTGGCCCAACCCGCCCTTCCGCGGGCCGGACGATCCGCTATGGACGGGTCACATCCTGCCGCGAGAGTCAGGCTGGCTGCTCAACGAAGGTCCGGATGTCGAACTGCTCGACTGGCTGAGCCGGCAGATCGGCCCACAGACGAAAATCATCCAGAACCTTTGCGGCTGGCCGGGCCATGACGCCAACATGTGGCGCACGATCGACCGCAAGAAGTACGGCCTGTACGGCTTCGCGCAAGCGCACCCGCTGACGTGTCTGCCGGCCGATCACGGGTCGAATCTGAAGAACATCGAAATCATCCGTCAGGCGTATCATGCGCCGGACGATCTGCCGGCGGCTCAGGGCGGGTTCTGAGCTGCCGGCGACTTGGGAGTGGCTGGGGCTGCTGCCGGCGAGGCGGGTGATTCCTCGCTGCCGGAAGCGGCGGATGAGGCCTTGTCCGAAACGCACGAGGCAGGCGAACAAGGTACGAATCAACTACCTTTGCCTTGTGCCTTGCCAGGCTTGAATCCGCCGAAGCTTACGGGCGTCCCCATGCGATGGTGACCGAAGAGGACACGCCATAGGGGCTGATGTTCCATCCGGCGCCAGCCGCAGATTGTGCGGAAGAGCCAACTATTTGAGGTCGGGGTAGTATTGCCAATCGAGACGATTAATTCTTGTCACGAGGGAGCATATCTTGCCGCGACTGTGCGGGTTGAGCGGTCGGTGCATACCAATACGCCGTGGATCCCCAAATCACATGCTCCTGGGTGATAAGCACCTTGGCGACTTCTCCGTAGCCCATTTGTTCAACGACAACGCGGATGTTCTTCTGGAAATGAAAGGCGTCGTTGAGATGGAACGAGTACACAGTGGGATGGCCGGGCCGTTCGGCGACGAAGCCCGAAACGGCCTTGCGATCGAACGTACACCAGCCGCTGTTGAAATATTCCTCGCTTCCCGTGCCATGATAGCCAGGGGGCCAGGCATCCTCGTCGGTCCAGATGAGCCAATCGCCTTCGCCCCACCAGGTATCGGAGGGCCATGCGACGTGTAAGAGCGTGCCGACATATTTTCCTTTGCCTCGGTGGTCGAGGACTATTTTGCAGGGGATGTTTTGTGGGCCGAACTTCGGTGTCGCTTCGGTCGCGGCCCGCTCTTCGGTCCATGTCGCGTGGAACCGTCCCCAGTTGTCGGGCAGGGCGTTGCGACGGGCAACATCGAGTCGCACCCGGAGCTTGTCGATTTTCGTTCCCGTTCGATTCTCAAATCGCAAGACAGCGCCCTTGGCGAAGGGCATGGGCAGTCGGCTATACGCCTCTGTCGGCGTAACGCCGAGCAACAGACTGTTGAAGTTGGACGTGTATTGCCATGGATTCTGGGTGTTTTCGGGAATGAGCGCGCCGCGCGATTCCGCTTTGAGATTGTGCCCGCTGTCGCCGTGGCCGAAAAAGTATCCCAGGGGCACGTCGACGCTTGGGCTGGTCGAGCCATCCCAGAAGAATTGCATTCTCAATCCGCGGAGCAATTCGGGAGTCGCAGGTTCCGTAGCCACGCGCATCTCCCGAATGACGCCGCAATCCGGCAGCACCATGATTTCGGAGGCGTCGGGCGACAGGCTGACCGTTTTGTCGATGCTCCACGAGGCAGGTTCGGGCGGCGGACTCGACATGGCCGTCAACCATGCCCGGCAAGTTTTGTCTGCCTCTTCCCTGTCGGCGTCCGAAAGGGGCCAACGAAGACTTTCGACTTTCACGTCTTTGGGATAAGTCGAGTAGGTGACTTGCCAGAAGTTGCTCCAAGCTACGTGCTTCCAGTCTGGTTTCCCGAAATTCGGATTGACCAGTTGGACGATGCAGTGTTTGGCGAAGGGGATGGGGAACAGGGTGCCGGGATAGGTCTTATGAAAGACCAGTGGATAAGGAAGCGGTCCGCTCGCTTCTTTGAAGAACTCCGTGATGGGAAAGTCCAGGAGCGGCTTGTCGCTGTCGTCGAGGAAGATTTGTATGCGAGTATCGGCCATCTCGGGGGCCAGCATCCCGACGAAAATACGATGGATGCAACCTGGACCGTCTACGTCAAGCAGGATATTTCGCCCATTCTCAATTCGCTTGAAGTCCGCTCCGTCAGCGTTTCCGCCATTGCGATCCCAGGTGCTCGACATGGCCGTATGCGACGCATCCAGTTCAGGCAGATGGTCGACACTGCGCAAGCGTTGGAGGAACCACGCCAAGTCCTGCGTCGGACGCTCTTCGGCATGCACGACCGAAAAGCCTTGCAGTACAAACAACAGGACTGCGATCGTCATGGTGCGGAAGGGAATCATCGTATCCAATGGATAAGCTCCTTTGCTATTCATCTACATCCCTTGGCCAGAACATACACACGAACTCACGAATGAAAATCAACTATGCGGAAGCTCAGCCACAAGGCCCATTACGCGCACAACCGTGGCTTACGGGTGTCCCCATGCGATGGTGACCGACGTGACCACGCCATAGGGGCTGATGTTCCACCCGGCGCGGGCGTAGATTTCTTCCTGCCTGAACGATGTGACGTGACCATCGGCGAAGGAGACGTTGGTGTGGTCGCCCACGTGGCGGACGCCCAGGAACCCGCTGGCGCTGTAGTTGAGTTGGTAAAAGCCGTAGTTGAAGGAAGTGCCGCCGTAGGGGGCTGCGGTGGTGTCCATGAAGACCGCCTGGACGCTGGGATAGAGCAATTCGCTGGATCGCTTGGGGGCTTTGTGATTTCCATCCCAGTCGCAGCCGCCCATGAAGTAGTCCGTCATGCCGTAGCATACGTACTGCACCTGCGATGGCTTTTCCTGGACTTCCGGGCAGTAGAGCAGGCCATTGGCCATGTTGGAGGAAACCGCTCCGGCATAGTAGGTGCCCATGTCCGGTGCGTTCAATTGGTCCCGCATCATCCACGGCCAGAGACCGGCTCCACCCGCGAAGGTTGGGCCTGAGCCATAACGGTTATAGCCATTCCCAGGTTCATACCGGTTCGAACTGGCGAGAATCCAGTCCTTATTGCCGAGGGAGTAGTTGATCGAAGAGGCCACGATCTGGCGCAGGTTGCTCTGGCACTGGATGCTCTGGCCCGCGTCGCGGGCTTTGGCCAGCGATGGCAGCAGGATGGCTACCAAAAGCGCAATGATGGAAATCACGACGAGAAGCTCAATAAGGGTGAAACCTTCGAGATGATTACGTTTCATGCTCTGGTCTCCTGTCAAGAAAGGTTCGCATGGCCGGTATCCGTCTTGTCATCTCGCTGAACATACGGGTGTTGACTGAAACCCGAAGCTACTTCCATAGGGTTCGGCGAATAACAAGACACGCTTTACGATTCATTCCGAGGGGATCACGACATTACGGATACAACTCCAATTCATACAGTTCAGCCCGTAGCGGGTGTTTGCTGCTGGCGGGGAAGACCAGTTGGATTTTGATCGGATCGACCGGTTGATCGAGCGTAATCGTCGCCTCGTAGCCTTTGTGATCCTTCGGTACTTCGGCGATTGTTGTCCACTGGCCGAACTCCCAGCCGAGGACTTTCATGCCTTCCAAAGCGACGCCGAAGGCCTTGATGGTTTTGAAGCGGGGGGAGAATCCGTTGATGAAGGCGATCTGGATCCACGGGTTTTCCTCCTGACCGGTGATCCGGCGCCACGCCAGGTCGTCACGGACGCCGTTGGTCATATCGTCCGCCATGCCGAGGCCGGTCATGTAGGTGGAGGACGACGTGACGTCCAGATCGCGTCGGCGTTTGTAGAGCAGATTGCCGCGTTCGGCGTCGGCCTTGTGCACCGCCGCCAGTTCCGCCTCGACCTGTTCCGCGGTCTTGAGGCCCTGTCCCATCCGCGGGTGCGACAGCACATGAACGCCATAGGGGATGAAATCGAGCTTGATGGTTTCACTTGAAACGGCCGCCTCGGTCTGTTCGCGGAAGCCGTGCAGCATGTCGATGCCCTTGAAGGCGGGGGACTGGATCGTGGCGGTCACCGGCTTGTCCGTCACATTGACCGCGATGACCAGGGTTTTGCCATCGACGGTTTTGATCCATGTTTCGACGCTGTTGTCAGGCGAAGAGACATTTGCCACGGCTGTGGGCTGCCCGGAGAGCAGCCACGGCTCGTAGTCAGCCAGGCTCTCCATGACCCAGTCGCCGCCGATGCGCAGGTCGTGGGAACTGGTATGGGGGCCGTAGGTCCACGGCATGATGCCCTTCATGCCCGCGACCACGCCCGCGAAGGCGGTGAAGCGGAACTCCTGGAAGTTCGGCATCTCGGCGAAGCGGTTGACGAACGCGTAGGAGAACGCCTGCGGAGTCTGCCATGCGGGAATCTTGCCCTCGCCGGCCGTCAGCACTTCCCGAAGCATCTGGCCGATCATCCTCGGATACTGAATGGTGCGTTTGCCGTCGGCGTTGATCATCGGCGAAATGTAGGGATGCGGATTGAGGATGTCGGCGCAGGTGACGTACATGGCCGGCGAACGGGAGATGATCATCACCGGATGGTACGGGTCCAGTTCGCGGACCAGGTCATACTGATGCCGGAGATAGACCGCGGAAATATCGCGGCATTCCGGTTCATCGGCAAGGTAATACCAGAGCGTGTTCGGATTGGTTCTGGCAGCCAGCACGCGCTTGCGGGTTTCCTCCATGACCGCATCGGACGGCCGGACATCCATGGAAGCCCGCGATTTGTCGGAAGGATCGATGCGTTCGGCTTCGAGACCCATGGCGACTTCAGGCCAGCAGTTGTTGCCCGGCGTGCCATTGGGATGGTCCTCGGCGAACTTTCGGCTGACAAGATAGGCGACGCCGTTCCAGTAGCGGACATATCTCGGTTTGCCGTTGACCACCAGGTTCAGGTCGCGGTCGATGTAGACGCAGTTGCCGGGGGCCTCGCCCAGCCGCTGGATATCCGTCACTTGTTCCGTGACCGTTTCGCCTTTGCTGTTGAGCAGGCGGCAAGTCAGCATCGCCTTGCCGACCGCCATGGCCTTGGCGTCGAGCGAGAACTCCGCCTTGCGATCCTTCACGGGGACGCGCAGGGAGACCGGCTTGGGCATCGCCTCGCCCGCCAGCGTCAGCTCCGCATGCAGGTCTGCCAGAACGTCGTCGGCGAGATTGACTTTCACCTTGCCGCGAACCTCCTCGACTTTCTGGCCGGGGTAGAAGTTCTGCCGGTAAAACGGCTCGTCGATGGCGAACCGGATGGGCTGATACTCGAACAGCGTGAGGTAGGTCATGTCCGTCAGGACTTTGCCGCCACGCTCAATCGCCACGCGAATCTCCCGACGACCGAGATTGGCAATCACCACGTTGGGCACGTGGAACTCATTGTGGCCGGCCCGGAGCGTCGCCTGCACGGGCTTGGGCAGCAGGGCGGTTTCACCGTCAAAAGCCTGGATTTCACACAGGCCGGCGGCTTGCGCGCCTGCTTCGGCGGTCACCGTCAAATCGCTCTTGTACTTGTCCTTGTCGATCGAATGCACCGAGGCTTTCAGATCCATGACGCCCAGATCGAGGGCGGGATTCTTGCCCGGCAGGCCCTGAATCTTGTTCCAACTGGCCGGGTCGTGGAACTTCTTCGGCAAAGGCGACCACGTCGTCAGTTCCCACGCGACCGACCAGCGTTCCCGGGCGACATTGAACAGCCACTGCGGGGTGAAGTCCGCGGCCCGGGTGTGCATGAACGCGGTCAGGGGAATCCGAACTTCCAAAGACCAGAAATCCTTGCCGTGGAAAGTTGCCGACTCCCATCGCGGATGTCCCGCGGGGCCGCCGGTGTTGCCGCTTTCGATCCAGTTGGCGTCCCACTGAACGTTGCCCGCGGAGACCACGAACTGGTAGTACTTCACGCCCTTGCCGGCCGGGTCGATGAAGATTTCCACGCAGTCGTTGCTGTATACCGGGATGCGGCCCGTGACCAGCTTGTCCATCTCCGGCTCGGCGCAGTACACCGCCAGATACATCGCCTGGTCGTCGCAAGCCAGCTTGAACCATGTCTCCACCGGAGTATGCGGCTTCGCCACGGTTGCCAGCCAGACAAATGGAGAGCTGGACTTGGCGGTTTCCCACGCCGGTTCGTCAATCCGGCCATCCAGCTTGATCGGCGACGTGGCCTTGACCACCGAATACACCTCGCCCGCCTGCGCTGAAATCGCCGCCAGCAGCAAGACGACACATCCAACCCATGCCTGCCACTTCATTCCTGTTCTCCATCTGAAAAGTTGTGACAACATCACACACTTCGCCCTCACTCCGTTCCGACTTCGCAACACCTGCGGGTTTTCAGATTCAAGGGCGTGATCGACGATCGACTCGGTTTTCAGACCAACTCAGTTCGACTTCTTGTCCACGTAGTCGGGCCATTTCACCACTGCAAAGGGATACGGATTGCCGGTCCACAGCGGCAATTTCAGTTCGCCGCCGAGCACGCGGGCTTTGACCATCACAGCACCGACATCAAACTGTTTTCCCGGCTTGAGGGCGCCGCTGGTCATCTGATCCACCTTCATCGTCACGGTCCAGACGCGGGGATCCTTCTTGTCCACGGGCAGCAGTTGCAGTTCCTGAAGACCGTTGACCAGGACCGCCGGCATGATGTAGCCGTGAAAGCACTGGATGGTCACATCCTTGGCCGGCTTGGCGAGGGTGACGCGGAAGGTCAGCTCGTCGCCGGGATCGAGCTGTTGTTTGGCTTCAAAGGCCGGGGATTCGAGCGTGACCAGATTCTCCGGCCTGGCGACCATCTTCATGTAGGACAGCGTCATTGTCGCGCCCGACAGATCGAGACGAAGGCTGCGTCTGGCCGGCTTCTGGCCGATCTGGCGGGAGTAATCGACGGCGAAGATGCCGGTCTGGATCTGTCCCACCTGACTCATGGTCAGATACATCGGCGTGCCGGCAGGGAAATCCATGCGGATGCCGAAGCCGATATAGCCGCGAACCTGTTGCACATCGGTCACTTCCCAGACCAGCCAGGGATAGGCGGGATCGACGTTGATGTACATGCTGGTGGCGTTCAGATTCGTCGTGTTTTCCAGGATAAAACCATCAGGTTTGCCTTCGGTGACGGGACGAACATGGACTCTGTTGCCCGACTGCCACCAGACGAAAGTCCCCTGCCGATCAGCGGATTGGATGTTGCTGCCGTCGAGGCACCACAGGGCGTCGGAAGTCTTTTCCGGTTCAGCGGCGTAAGCCGGACCGCCGAGCATGCCGGATAAGCAGAGCGCAAGCAGCGTCAGACGAGGTAATGATCGAAACATGGCAAGACTCATCGAAAAATCCTCAGTTGCATTCCAGGAACGCGTTCCAGTGGCGGTCCCGGAGGAAGGGGATCGTGCCGTCCCAAGGAACGCCGATGACATCGACAGTGACCCGCGCGACATGGCCGTCGGGCATGCCGGTATTCAGGGTTTCCTTGTGGCGGTAATCGAGGAAGTCGTAGGCGCTGCCGCCGGGGATGATCTGATCATTGCGGAAGGAGTCGATGCCGCCGCCGTAGTTGTATTGGGTGTTGTAAGCGTTGGCAGTTTCGGCAAAACCAATGACGACGGAGGGATGTTTCAGATCCGTGCGTTTGCGGACCGCCGTGTAGCCGCTGTATCCGTCGCCGCCGAAGCCCCACTGAGGCATGCCGTAGGGCACGGCGAAACCGTACACGATGTCATAGGGGAAGCTGGGGCACTTGTAGACGCATTTATTCTTGTAAGCTGCGGGAATCGCGGTCCAGTGGGCGGTGGTAGCGTCCGGTTGGTCCATGGACCAGGTGTCCTGAATCCCGACATAGGGCGCAAGCTGCTTGGCCCAGCCGCCGCTGTCCGTGGCACGGACTCGGCGATCGACGGCGTTGTTGACCCAGTAGCCCCGGGTTCGCGTGGCAAGCCATTCCTTGTTGGCGTCGCTGTACATGCTCCAGCCGATGAGCACCTGCCGCATCTGCGTGCCGCACTGAATGGCCTGCGCGGCGGCACGGGCTTCCTGAAGAGCGGGCAGCAGGATGGCAATAAGCAGGGCAATGACGCTGATGACGACCAGCAGTTCGATAAGCGTAAAACCTCTTCGTTTCATGTGATAGTCTCCTTAGGGGAGAGGGTGAAGGCTGGAGGGGCATTTTCCGGCGGCGTGTTGTCGGAACTCGGCGTCGGGCCGCAGGATGTGCGGATGAGCGGCTGGCCTTCGATGAGAATCCGTTTCGGGGGGCGGCCGGGGAACTTGATGCGTTCGAGAAGCAGTTCCGCGGCGGCAGCGCCGATGTCCCCCATGGGCATGGAATAGGTTGTCAGTCCCAGTCGTGTTCCCTGGCTTTGATGCATTTCATTCACGCCCGCCACGCTCAGTCGCTGGGGAATCGGCACACCCTGTTGTTCAGCAAGTTCAAGCAGGCTCAAGGCGTAGCCGTACATCACCAGAACCGCCGTCGGTCGGGAAGGCGAATGAAGCAGCCTGTGGAAATAGTCCTGCATCACCTGCGCATCCGTGGCGGGATTGATGTCCACCGGCTGATTCAAGTCCTGGCAGGGCACGTCCAGATCGCGGTCCATGAAGAAGTTGCGATGGGCGCGGCGGATAGCACCGTTGTAATAGGAGTCCGTGCTGTCCGTGAAGCAGGCGATCCGGCGATGCCCCAGGTTCCAGAGCATGGTCAGTTGATCGTGCGCTGCACGGTCAAAATTCATCAGCACACAGTCCGTCGGCTGATCCGCGTAGGCGCGGTCGATGAACACGACGGGAAGCTGCTGGGTCAGCAGTTGCCTCAGGCCCGGCGACACGTTGGTCTGCATCAGCAGGCCGTCCACGCGATGTTCCGCGACAATGTCGGGAATCTGGGTCTGACCGAGTTCGCAGATGTCCCAGAGCATGTGATAACGATTGGCCTTGAGCACGCTGTGAAAGCCCATCAGCGTGTCGCTGTAGTACCTGTCGCTGTGTGCCTGGGATTCGTGGATGTTGGATGTGGCGAGATAGCCGATGACGCGGGTTTCCCGGGTGACGGGGGCGTGGCTGGATCGCGGGCGGCGAAAGGCGGCACTGAGCACCGGGTCCGGGCGGTAACCCAGCTTGCGCGCGGCCTCCATCACCACCTTGCGCGTTGCGTCCGTGGGAATCGGGCTGTTGCTGAGCACCCGGGAAACCGTGGTCGCAGACACCCCCGCCAACCGTGATACCTGTCGGATGTTGGCGGAAGATGAAGGGGGTCTGGCCATGGGTGTAAACCTGATACGATTTACATTAAACTTACGGCATTGGACTCGACATGTCAATGGATATTTATGCAATATCGTGCTGAACATTGATGCAATCACGGCATTCTTTCGATCCTTTGGTTTTCTGATATTGTAAAAGATAAACGGGATGATAGTTTACTGTAAACGTTCCGACTACCCGTTTCCTTCCATGAGGTGAACCATGCTGCCTGACCCGATCAAAGCGTTCTGCATCGACTTCAATTGGGACTCGCTCTATCAGCCGGCTGCGCCGGGGCTGTACGCCCATGCCGATCCCGGCGAGCAGGTGCGCTGGATGGCGGACCTGGGCGCGAACGTCATTCAGGCGTTCTGCGTCAGTTACAACGGTCAAGCCTGGTTCCCTTCCGAAACCGCTCCCATCAACCCCGGTTTGCGCGATTTCCTGCCGCGGCTGATTCAGGAAGCAAGTCGAAAAAACATCTCCGTCATCGGCTATTTCTGCATCGGGTCCAATCGCACCTGGGAAGTCGAAAACCAGAAGCTGATCCGATGGAGCCTCACCGACGGCATCATCATCCCATTCACCCGGGTCTACCTGGATTATCTCGGATCATGCATCCGCGACGCCATCCGCAAAACCGCCGTGGAGGGATTTCTCGCGGACTGGATTCGACCCCGGCTCCATGACGTCTGGCTGGACTGCGAAAAGGAAATGTACTTTGAGCTGCTGGGCGAGAAGTTTCCCGACTGCGGCTCACCTTCGCCGGAGATGGTGCTGGAGTATGACCGCCGGGCCGTGGCGCGGGCGTGGGAAACCATCCGCGACGCCGCGAGGGACGTTCGCCCGGTGGTGATCTGGCCCAGCCCGCCGTTCCGCGGCCCCAACGACCCGCTCTGGAACGGCCACATCATGCTCCGCGAAGCCGGCTGGCTGATGAACGAAAGTCCCAAGGTCGAACTGCTTCAGTGGATGACCGAGCAGAGCGGCCCGCAGACCAAGATCATCCAGAACCTCTGCGGATGGGCCACGCACGACGCCAACATGTGGCGCAACATCGACACCCAACGCTACGGACTCTACGGCTTCGCGCAGGCGCATCCGCTGACCTGCATGCCGGCCGATCAACATGCCAATCTCAGGAACATCGAGATCGTCCGCGAGGCGTACCACGCGATCTGAACCGCAGCCGGCTCAGTGCGTGTCCTGAGCCTTGGGCGCGGCAGGCGCGGTTTTGGCTGTCGGCGCGGGGGATGCTTCCGGGCAGCAGGGGGCGGCGGATTCCCCGCCATCCGCCGCCTTCTTCATCGGGCAGTCGCCGGGCATCGGGCAGTTGCCGGGGGTGCCGGGGGCGCCGGGTTGCGTCATCGCGCCGGGCATCATGTCCATCATCTCCAGCTCAGGCCGGCGTTCGAGCTTGTACACCACCTCGGACTTGGCATCCGTGGATGTCTTGGCGTCAACCACCTGGAAGTTGCCCGGATTGTTCATCGCCGCGGTGCGCACCAGCGTCTGCAGCTTGGTGTTCATCTCCGACATCTGGTCCCGCATGCCGTTGAGCACGACGATGATGAAGATCGCGGTGATCCAGAGGATGATCAGAATACCAAGGCCCAGGGTGGTGGCGGTGTTGCGGTGGGTCGGCGTGGTGGGGGTCGGATCAGACATGACATTCCTTTCAAGCAACGTGGTGTTCATGAACGGGTGACGAAGTGATCCCTCCAAGGGGGCGTATCTTGGCCTAAGCGACCCCGTCTGGTCAAATGAAGCGATGGGCGGGCCTGGCCGGACCTTGCCGCGAGGGCGGGGATTTCGGGTATCCTTTTCGGACCATGCTTGAGCGCATTGATCAATTGGAACAGCAGTCGATGACGGACCTCGCCCGTGTGGCCGATGCGGCCGCCTTGGAGCAGTTCCGCATTCAGTACCTGGGCACCAAAGGCGCGATGAAGGCGCTGATGGGCCTGCTGAAGGACGTGCCGGCGGATCAGAAGCCGCGGTTCGGTCAGCGGGCCAACGCGCTGCGGCAGAAGCTGGAAGCAGCCTTCGCGCAGCGCAAGGCGGAGTTGGATGGTGGAACGACGATTTCCGGCGAGGGGCATCTTGCCGCTTCCGCGAGCATGTCAGGGAGCGGAACCGTCTCTGCAGCCGCTCCCGGTGCCGGGGGAGCTTCCGGGGCTTCCGGGGGGGGGGGCGGGGGCCGGGATGTGACGGAGACGGGGCTGCCCGCCAGGCTCGGCCGCACGCATGTCATTTCACAGACGATTGAGGAACTGATCGGCGTCTTCGGCCGGATGGGTTTCGACGTCGCCACCGGGCCGGAGGTCGAGGACGACTGGCACAACTTCGTGGCGCTGAACATTCCCGCGTGGCATCCCGCCCGCGATCCGCTGGACAACTACTTCCTGCGTCAACCCAAAGCTGCCGCCTCAGGCACTTCCGGGGGCGGGGGAGCTTCCGGGGTTGCTTCCGGGGGGTCGATGCTGCGGTCGCAGACGTCGACGATTCAGATTCGCGTGATGGAAACCTGCAAGCCGCCGGTGCGGGTGGTGGCCCTGGGCCGGGTGTATCGTCCCGACGAGCATGACGCCACGCATTACTCGATGTTCCACCAGATCGAGGGCCTGTACGTCGATCGCAAGGTGAGCATGGCCGACCTCAAGACCACGCTGCTGCAGTTCGCACGGGCCTACTTCGGCGCCGATGCCGAGGTCCGGCTGACGCCGAGCTATTTCCCGTTCACCGAACCCTCGGCCGAGATGTACGTGAAAATGCACGTCGGCGGTCAGTTCAAATGGGTCGAACTCGGCGGCTGCGGCATGGTCGATCCCAACGTCTTCAAGGCGGTGGGCTATGATCCTGAGCAGTGGACCGGCTTCGCCTTCGGACTGGGCATCGAACGCATCGCCATGCGAAAGTTCGGCATCACCGACATCCGCTGGCTGTTCGAGAACGACATCCGTTTTCTCCGCCAGTTTTGACCCCCCCCCCGGCCCCCGGCCCCCGGAAGTGATTGCCGACTGCAGCAAGCCCCATGAGGAGCCAAGCGAATCGTGGGGGGTCGCCTTGAACAGGATTTCACTTATGACCATGACCCGATCCCATGGCTGGATGGCCCTGCTGATGCTGACCCTCGTGCTCGCCGGCAACGTCTTCGCCGCCGATGGCCCGGCCGAACCCTATCCCACGCCGGAGGGCTTCGGACAGGCCAAGAAATCGGATGAGGAATACGTCCAGGCCGCCCAGAAGTTTCTCAAGGACAATCCCCAGTCGCCCTATGGCGCTCGCGTGCTGATGGACCTGTTCATGTACGCCTCCATCGGGGGCAATCCTCAGCAGGCGGAAAACCTGCGACGAATGCTGATTTTCGGTTCCAACCACCGCCTCCAGGGCGCGTTCCTGCTCAAGCAGTACGCCGGCCAGCCGGAGGCTTTACGCACGTTCATGACGCCCTACGTTTCGCCGCGGTTGCCCGCGGTCGAGCCGCCGCTGGTCGCCGGGCTGCACCGTCTGCTGCGATCCGCCGCCCGGATGGTCGGCACCGCGTTCCTCGAAGACCGCGACTTCATGCTCAGTTGCGCCGCCGTTACCGATGCCATGGGCGATAAGGAGTTCCGCGACGCCCTGGTCAAACGCCTGCGCGAGATCGTCGACGCCAAATCACCCGCCAAGCCCACGCTCGACGCCTGCTTCAAGGATGATGCCACCGGCATGGACAAGGTCGTCGCCCTCGACAGCCTGCTGGACTTCCCCCCAGCCCGGTACATCCAGAAGGTCTATCTCGCCACACTGCCGGAGGACCAGAAGGCCAAGCCGGCGGTGCAGCAGATCCAGACTCGCCTGCTGCTGGAACAGGGCCGGTTCGGCGACGCGCTGAAGATCATCGACGTCATGCTCGCCGCCGAACCCTCCTCTCCCGACAAGCCTCAACGTCTGTTCTGGAAAGGCTGGTCGCTGGCTTCGCTGGGGCGGATTCCCGACGCCACTGCCGTGCTCAACCAGATCGGTCAGGACCCCAAGGGCAGCGCATGG
>JADLAP010000041.1 GCA_020848195.1 Phycisphaeraceae bacterium | reverse complement strand
GCCATTCTTTTCGATCTGGACGGCACGCTGGCGGATACGCTGGAGGACATCGCTCAGGCGGCGAATCACGCGCTGACGGCGTTGGGTCAGCCGGCGAGGCCGGTGAAGGAGTTCCGGTATCTGGCGGGACAGGGATTGCAGTGGCTGATGGACACAGCCCTCGGCGAAGCGCATCGACATCTGACGCCGCGTGGGATGGAATTGTTCCGCGCGTTCTACAAGGACCACAGCTTCGACCACACGGGGCCTTACGCGGGCATTCCGGAGTTGCTCGACGAACTGACGGCCCGGGGCGTGACGATGGCGGTGCTCAGCAACAAGCCGCACTCGGCGACGCAGCAGGTGATGGCGAGGCTGTTTGCGCGGTGGAAGTTTGCTGTGGTGCGGGGCGCGATGGACGGCGTGCCGCTGAAGCCGGATCCCGCGGCGGCGGTGGAGATCGTCAAACAGTGCGGCATTCCCGCGGAAAAGTGGCTGTATCTGGGGGACACGAAGGTGGACATGGAGACGGCCTCGCGGGCGGGGATGACGCCGATGGGCGTGTTGTGGGGGTTCCGGGATGAGGCGGAATTGCGGGAAAGCGGGGCGAAGGTGATTGTTTCACATCCCGGCGAGGTGGCGGGGCATGTGTGAAATGCGGGGGGTGTAGCGGGACGGGCGGGCCTTCGGCCGCGCCGCTAAGCTGCCGCTATACCGTAGCGGATTCTTGCAGCGCGGCGAGCCATTCCATGTAGCGGTATGGGATGCCGTGTTCATCGTGCAACCGGCGCAATCGCGTCAGGTGGCGTTCGTACACATCGGGTTGCCACGCCTGGGCGGATTGCTGACAGAAGAAAACGCGACAGCCCATCGGACGGTCTTCATGGATCGTACAGAGCTTGTCGCGCTGGTAGGGACAGACGCCGAGGTCGTCGGCTTTCGGTGGCGGTCCGGCGTGCATCAACGTCCACGCGGCTTCGAGGCCGGTGACGTAGAGCCGGTGTCCGAAGGCGTCGAACCGGCAGCATTTTCCGCTGGACCAGCAGGTCGGGCCGCGGGCGCGGACATCGGCATCAAGGTCGTCCATGATCCGGCGCAGCGCGTGGTCGATCTCCGGCCGCGCCGTCGCGTCGCGCCACAGACGCCACAGGGTCGCGGCATCGAAATCGTCATTCGTCGGGCGTGTTGCTGTCACGGATGATGCGAATCTGCTGGTAAGTGTGGTGCTGCCCTTCGCCGCGCAGGCCGGCCGTCATGCCGGGACATCGGATGGCGGCGTGAAGCCAGTCGGCCTCGGTTTCCAGGTTTTCCGGCCAAAAGGGCCACGTCCGGCACTGCTGAGGCCGCACGGGATAGATCGAGCACGTGCGCCTGCCCGTGTCGGGATCGGTGACGAGGAACACGCAGTCATACTCGCCGGCCGGGGTCTTGCGTTCCGTCAGCGATTGGCGGCGTCCGTGGCGACGCGTGTGACGCCGGATGAACTGCTGGAGGGTGATGCCCAGGTGTTTGGCGATGGCGTGAGCCTCGGCGTCGGTGAACCAGACATAGCCGGCGGGCCCGGTGCAGCAGTTGCCGCACTGGGTGCAGGTGAAATGCAGGCCCTGCGCGTACCAGGGATGTTCATGTGAATCGGCCATGAGGGCAATTGTAGGGTCAAGTCGTGTGGATATCGCCGTTGTCGCCGAGCAGGGCGCGCAGGTGCAGGCCCACGCACTCGGCCAATGCGTCCAGTTCGTAGCCGCCTTCGAGCAGGGAGACGAGCTTGCCCATGCAGTGCAGATCGGCGGCGGCCATCAGTTCGCGCGTCATCCAGACGACGCATTCGGGGCTGACGAGCATGTTGGCCAGCGGGTCGGCGGCGAGCAGGTCGAAGCCGGCGCTGACCAGCATGAACTGCGGCTTGAAGCGGTTGAGCGCGGGGAGCACCTGGTTGTGAAACGCCTTGCGATAGCCCTCGTCGCCGGTGAAGGGGGGCATGGGAATGTTGAGGGTGAAGCCTTTGCCTTCGCCGATGCCCTGTTCCTCGGCGAAGCCGGTGCCGGGGAAGAGGAACCTGGGGTCCTGATGCAGGCTGATGAACATCACATCGCGGCGCGGCTCGAAGATGTGCTGCGTGCCGTTGCCGTGATGGACATCGAAATCGACGATGGCGACGCGTTCGAGCTTGTGATGGGCGATGAGATATTCCGCGGCGATGGCGATGTTGTTGAACAGGCAGAAGCCCATGGAGCGGTCCATCTCGGCGTGATGTCCGGGAGGCCTCAGGGCGCAGAAGGCGTTGTCGAAGTCGTGTTTCATGACGGCATCGACGGCCGCCAGCGCGCCGCCGACGGCCAGCTGCGCGATGTCGAGACTGGCGGGGCAGATCGCCGAGTCTTCCACGTCGATGTACATCCGGCCCTGACCGCAGGCCAGTTCCAGGCGTTCGACGTAGCTGCGTGTGTGGACGCGGCGGACCCAGGACATGTCCGCGCGATCGAAAGGCAGCAGGTGAAGCCGGTTGATCAGTCCGGTGTCGCGCAGGTGCTTGTCGATGGCGGCGAGGCGTTCGGGCCTCTCGGGATGGCGGGGGCCGGTGTCGTGTTCCTGGAACCGCGGATCGTGAATCAGGCCAGTGGTCATCGGACAAAACTCCCGGTCGTCAGGGTGTAAGTCGCATCAGCAGTCGCCGGTCCGGGCCAGCGCGTCGGCGGCCTGGCTCAGGGTCAGACCCGATACGGTCAGGGTCTTGCGCGGTTGAGTCGGACCTTCGACGACGGCGACCTGCCGTGCAGCCACGCCCAACACGTCAGCCAGCAGTTCGCACACCGCACGGTTCGCCTTGCCCGCTTCCGGCGCGGCGG
>JADLAP010000040.1 GCA_020848195.1 Phycisphaeraceae bacterium | reverse complement strand
GGACGACCTTGATCTACGAGCCGCGACTGTCAGGGAGCGGACAACCTGCGACCGCCCGGGGTGCTGGTTTTCAGTGTTGCACCCCTGTATCCGTACGTCGTCCGCTCCCTCACGGTCGCGGCTCGTCAAGCCCCCGCGCTGGATCACGGACAAGCACAGCCCGAACGTCGCCAGCAGCAGCGTCGCCACCGGCACGTGATCGAACATCACCGTCGCATACGGGAACGCCAGCGTGCCCAGCGCGTAGCCGAACGTCGCCAGCACATGGACATGACCGGGAATGTCAGGAAACAGCCGCCACGAGCAATGCAGGAACAGCACACCGCCGAGCGCGCCCATCAGGCCGACAGACAAGATCGTGGCAATCCAGCCTCCCAGCGTGATGCCCCACCAGGAATCCGGGTCCAGCCCCGCCATCCGCTGGATGCCCCGCGCCACGACATAGCCCGGCAGCGCCAGCAGTGTCGTGCCCGGCGGCTTGTTGGGATAAATCCGACCGTCCACATACGCGGTATCCCCAGAGTTGATGACCCACCATGCCTCGGCTGCGGTGCAGGACGTCGTCAATTCCACCCGCTGCAAGGCTGTGCTTCCATCGGCAGTGATCTCGCCCGCGTACATGCAGTACCGGTTGATCGACAGCTCGCCGCCTTCCACGATCGCGCGAACCTGCGACCACCGCGCGTTCTGGTTCCAGCCCCCGGACTGGCAAAACCAGCCGTAGGCGATCCACAGCGTGACGAACACGATGAGATTCAACGCGAGCGATGGCTTGGCTGTATCTGGCGTCATGCAGGTCGATGAGCTTGGCGGCTTCACGGAACCATCCCGCGGCAGTCCGGTCGCCGCCGATCAATTGACCTTGATGACCGAATGAACCTGGCCGTAGGGTTTGAGCTTGTCCCGGCCGGGGAGGAAGGTCAGTTCCAGGAGCAGCGCGATGCCGACGATTTCGCCGCCGAGTTGCTGAACGAGCTGGCAGCAGGCGTCCATGGTGCCACCGGTGGCCAGCAGGTCGTCGACCATCAGGACGCGCTGGCCCTTGCGGATGGCGTCGGCGTGAATCTGCAGCTTGTCGGTGCCGTATTCGAGGCTGTAGGACGCGGTGAGGGTGGCGCAGGGCAACTTGCCGGGTTTGCGGATGGGCACGAAGCCGGCGGAGAGGGCCTGAGCCACCGCGGTGCCGAAGATAAAGCCGCGGCTCTCCGCGCCGACCACGATGTCCACGTTCTTACCGCGGAACGGATTGGCCATCTGCTCCACCGCCATGGCCAGGCCGG
This sequence comes from Phycisphaeraceae bacterium, assembly GCA_020848195.1. Classification (GTDB taxonomy): domain Bacteria; phylum Planctomycetota; class Phycisphaerae; order Phycisphaerales; family Phycisphaeraceae; genus JADLAP01. The sequence continues at coordinate 2,456 of JADLAP010000040.1, read as the reverse complement.
CGGGGTTGGCCAGCAGCGGGGTGATGTCCTTGAACATAATGCCGGGCTTGGGCCAGTCGGGCACGTCGCGGATCAGCGAAGCAAGGTCCATCGGGGACTCCTGGGGAAAATCCGAAGGTCCAAATCCGAATGACGCATGAAGAACCCCCAGGACTCGAAGACTCGTCCTAGGGCTTGCGGCGTGCAATATTCGTCATTCGGATTTGGACCTTCGTCATTGGCCAAAGGTTGTACCATGTCGGGGTAAAAGATGCGACAATGGGAATCGGCCGCGACGATGTCGCGGCGTGATGGGAGCGATCAGGCATGGATGCATTCGTGATACACGGCGGCCGGCGTCTGCGAGGACGTCTTCGCATCAATGGCTCGAAAAACGCGGCGCTGCCGATGATGGCCGCGGCGCTGATGACCGATGAGCCGGTGATCATGCGCGACGTGCCGGACCTGGCGGACATCCGCAACATGGCCAAGCTGCTGCGGTCCCTGGGCACGGTGGTGGAGGAAACCGGGGACCAGCAGCGGAAAATGCAGGTGACCGACCCCACGCAGTCGCTGGCCCACTACGACATCGTGCGGACCATGCGGGCGAGCATCTGCGTGCTCGGCCCGGCGCTGGCCAAACGGGGACAGGTGAAGGTGTCGATGCCCGGCGGATGCAGCATCGGCGACCGGCCTGTGGATCTGCATCTTCGCGGCCTGCAGGAGCTGGGAGCGAAAATCCATCTCGACGAAGGCTACATCGTGGCGCAGGCCCCTTCGTCCGGCCGGCTCAAGGGGGCGAAAATCTTCCTCGGAGGCCCGTTCGGCTCCACCGTCCTGGGCACGGACAACGTCATGTGCGCCGCGGCGCTGGCCGAGGGAACCACCGTCATCGAATCCGCCGCCTGCGAGCCGGAGGTGGTCGCGGTGGCGAACATGCTCAATGCCATGGGCGCGAAGGTTCACGGCGCGGGAACGCCTCGCATCACCATCGAAGGCGTGCCTTCGATGCACGGTGCGGAGGTGACGGTGATTCCCGACCGCATTGAAGCAGGCACGTACATTCTTGCCGGGGCGATCACCAACGGCGATGTCGTCATCGACAACTGCCCCATCGACGCGCTCGGAGCAGCGATCGACCGGCTGATCCAGGTCGGCATCGAGATCGAAGTTCTCGACGAAACAGACCCGATGCGCGCGACCATCCGCGTCGCCAGCGCCCGCCGGCTACAGCCGATCCAGGTCACCACGCAGCCGCACCCCGGCTTCCCCACCGACCTGCAGGCCCAGATCATGGCCCTGCTCTGCCTCTGCGACGGCAACTCGATCATCACGGAAAAAATCTACCCCGACCGTTTCCTGCACGTGGCGGAACTGCTGCGCATGGGAGCGAACCTGACGCGCACGGGATCGAGCGTGCTGATCACCGGCGTGCGCGAACTGATCGGCGCGCCGGTGATGGCCAGCGATCTGCGCGCTTCGGCGGGCCTGGTCCTGGCGGGTCTGGCTGCACGCGGCACCACGACGGTCAATCGCGTGTACCATCTGGACCGCGGCTACGAAAAAATGGAACTGTCCCTGCGGCAGCTTGGCGCGGACATCGAACGCGTGGATCAGGATGCCGTGTAACTCGGGAGTTCGGCGATGTTGGATGCGGATCTGCTGTCGATTCTGGTTTGTCCGGTGACACGCTCGGCGCTCAAACAGGAAGGCGACTGGCTCGTCGGCACGGTCGGCGGCCTGCGCTATCCCATCCGCGACGGCATCCCCGTGCTGCTGGCGGACGAGGCGACGCTGCCGCAGGGGTGCGCGAGTCTGGATGAATTCAAAAAGAAGTTTGTGCCGCGGGAATCGTAAGACGCGACAAGTCGCGGCGCTTGCTACCGGCGTGTTCCGCGCCACCCGCCCATGGGTTTGCTGCTTCCGAATCGTGAAGCGACCAGCATCGCTATGCCGAGAGCCAGCAAGCCAAAGCTCAGCCACTGTCCGCGCGTCAGGCCCAGCGCCTGGAAGCCGATGCCCAGGTCCGGCTCGCGGAACTGCTCGCCGATGATTCGCACGAGGGCATAACCGATGCCGAACAGCCCCGTGATGACCAGCGGCCGGCGCGGCTTGTACCAGGCGATGACCAGCACCAGAAACAGAGCCAACCCTTCCAGCAGCGCCTCGTAAACCTGCGATGGATGGCGCGGCCGGGCGAGCTGGCGAACCAGTTGAATGGCCGGCGAGTTGCCCTGCTGGACCTGCTCGATGAACCATGCGACATAGACATTGGCACCGTCGCCGGGCCGCAGCGTCGGGCAGGGCAACTGCCGGGCCAGTTCATCCAGCAGCGGCTTCTGCCAGCGATACATCTCCTGCGGAAATTGCACCGCCCAGGGCAGCTTGTCCGAGCATTCCCGGCCAAACAGTTCGCCGTTGACGAAATTCGCCAGCCGGCCGAAAAACAATCCCGGCGGCGCGGCGAACGCAGCCAG
>JADLAP010000039.1 GCA_020848195.1 Phycisphaeraceae bacterium | reverse complement strand
TTCGGGCGCCGTCGTGGAGATGTACCACGAGACGGGGTTCGACGCGATTATGATCGATCGGGAGCACACGGGGCTGAACAGCGAGACCATCCGCGAGCACATCCGCCTCGCGCGGGCGCTGGAGATCCCCTGCATGGTGCGTGCCGCGGACAGCTCCTATCATGAGGTCTGCCGCTTCCTCGACCAGGGCGCCGACGGCGTCTTCATGCCCCGGATCCGGAGTCGTCTGGAGGCGGAAACCTATGTGGCCAACGTCAAGTATCCGCCGGTGGGTGTGCGCGGCATCGGCCCCAGCACCTGCCCGGCCGGCAAGTACGTGGGTTGGAACCATTCCACGGAAATGGCCACGTACTTCAACGAGAACCTCGTCGTCGGCATCCAGATCGAGACCGCCGAGGCGCTGGCCGACCTCGACGGCATTCTCTCCGTTCCGGGCGTCGACGTGGCCGTCATCGGCAACGACGACCTCTCCCTGGGCATGGGGATCCTCGGGCAGTTCGAATCGCCGCAGTACATAACCGCCGTCAAATCCATCATCGCCGCCTGTGAGCGGCACGGCGTCCTGCCGGGGATCGCCGGCGGCGACCCCACCTGGGTGCGCTATTGGCGCGACCAGGGCATGCGGCTGTTCTGGTGCGCGGCCGACGTGGTTTCGATGTGGAACGCCACCCGCGCCGGCATCGCCGCCATCAAGGATGGCCTGGCCGCAACAACGGCACCCGCCTCGCCATTCCAGGCGACGGACGGACAGTCCGTCACGAAAATCCGCTATTCGAAATAGGGTGAAAGGTCGTCATATGCCCGCAACACCCACCATCGTCCGCCTGAATTCGCGGACGATGCCGCTGAACGACATGGCCCGCGAGATGCTCGCGACGCTGTCGCCGCGCCTGGTTGAGATTGAGGGCGGCGACGAAGCCGAGATTCTCGCCGCCGCCCGCGAGGCGGACGCGATCATGATCATCTCGGCCTATCTTCACGCGGAAGTCATCCGGGATCTCAAGCACTGCAAGATCATCTCCCGCATCGGCACCGGCGTCGACAAGATCGATATCGCGGCGGCGACCCGCAAGGGCATCATCGTGAACAACCTGCCCGACGTCTTTACCGAGGAGGTCGCCGACCATACGCTGGCCCTGCTGCTGGCCGCCGCCCGGAGACTCAAGGCGCTCGACCACGACATGCGCGCCGGCCGGCGACCGGCGTCGGTGGCCGGATTTCACCGGCTCTCCGCCCAGACGGTCGGCATCATTGGGTTTGGCCTGATCGGGCGCGCCGTGGCCAGGCGCTGCAGGGCTTTCGGCATGACCGTGCTCGCCAACGACCCGTGCCTGACGCCGGAACAGGCTGCCGCCGAGGATGTCACGATCGCGGACCTGGACGCACTCCTGGCGGAATCCGACTACGTCTGTCCACTCTGCCCGCTGCTGCCGTCGACCCGCGGCATGCTGGCCCTGCCGCAGTTTCGAAACATGAAGCGCACGGCGGTACTGGTCAACACGGGACGGGGCGAACTGGCCAATGAAGATGACCTGGCCGCCGCACTTCGCGAGGGGATCATCCGTTATGCCGCCCTTGACGTATTCGGCTGCGTGAATATCTTCGGCGAAGGCGGGTTTCCCACCCGCCATGCGTTGTTCAGGCTGGAGAATGTCCTGCTGACGCCGCACTGGGCCGCTGCGTCTGAAGAGTCCGCCGACGAATGTCAGCGCCGCGCCGCCCGTGCCGTGGTGGATGTCCTTTCCGGGCGTTGGCCGGAGCATGCGGTCAACCCGGAGGTAACTCCGTGGTTCGCGCCGCGGCAGGGATGAACGTGCGAAGACGACAACCGGGCACGGCGCAACCGCGGGCTGTACATCCTGGGGATCGCCAACCTGTCCTCGCGCAACAGCGCCGGCAGCGAGATGAGCGCCAAGTGCTCGTTGTGTGCAAATAACAAGTTGCACTTGTGTTTTGCACAGGACCGGTATACGCTCCGGGCATGATTACGCGAGACTGCATCCGGGAGCTTCTGTCCGCCGCCAGCGAGTATCCGGTTGTCACCGTGCTCGGGCCGAGACAATCCGGGAAGACCACGCTGGTCCAGGCGGCGTTTCCGGACAAGCCGTACCGCTCTTTGGAAGATCCGGATCTGCGTCTTCTGGCCCAACAAGATCCGCGTGGCTTCCTCGCCGACTTGCCCAAGGGCGCGATCCTGGACGAAATCCAGCGAGCCCCGGACCTCCTTTCCTATATTCAGGGGCTGGTGGACAAGCCCGGTGTGCGCGGTCGATTCATCCTCACGGGCAGCCACCAGCCCGAAGTCCACAAGGTCGTCAGCCAGTCGCTTGCCGGCCGGACCGCTATCTTGACGCTTCTCCCGTTTAGCCTGGCAGAACTCCGGCACTACCGCGCATCGTGGGACCCGTTCGAGCTGATGGTCATGGGCACCTTCCCGCGGCTCCATGAGGAGGGTCTGAAACCCGACCGGTTTTTCAACGGCTACATCCAGACCTACCTGGAGCGCGACGTCCGTGCGTTGATCAATCTCAAGGACCTGCGCCGCTTTCAGCAGTTCCTCACCCTGCTGGCCGGCCGCGTCGGGCAACGGGTCAACTACGCGTCGCTGGCCAATGACGTGGGTGTTACCGCGACCACGATCAAGGACTGGATCAGTGTGTTAATCGCGTCGTTCGTGGTGTTCGAACTTCCACCGTACCACGAGAACATTTCCAAGCGCGTCGTGAAGTCCCCGAAGCTGTACTTTGTGGATGCGGGCATCGCCGCGCATCTGGTTGGCATTCGTACCGCCGAACAGGTGGCGCGGGATCCCTTGCGGGGAGGGCTCTACGAAAACCTGGTGATTGCCGACATCTTGAAGTCCCGTCTGAATCGGGGCGGAAACGCGGAACTGTTTTTCTATCGTGACTCGCACGGCAACGAAGTGGATCTGGTGCTTCGCGAGGGGCGGTCGCTGGTCCCGGTGGAGATCAAGTCTGCCGCCACGTTCAGCGACGATTTTCACCGGGGGATCTCACGGTTCCACGAGGCGGTTGGAAAGCGGGCGCTGCCGGGCTTGATCCTGTACAACGGCGAACAGAGTTTGACCTTTCGCGATACGCGTGTGCGCAATCCCTTGCGCACGCCGGACCTCGGGCTCTAGCCCGCATGTCACGCTGGGTAATCCGTGTAGCCGCTTTCGCCTGGCGTATAGAAC
>JADLAP010000038.1 GCA_020848195.1 Phycisphaeraceae bacterium | reverse complement strand
TCCTGGTGGCTTTGTCCAGCAAATGAGCGTCACAGCGTACAACAGGTCGGCTTTGCGTTCCAATCCCGCATGGACGGAAAGGACCGAATGTCCAAACCCGAATGACAAATGAAAAGGCCCGCAAGCCCCAAGGCGAGTCTTCGAGCCTTGGGGGTTCTTCGTCTCGCGGGACGCGTGGGCAGTTTGCCCGTGGCTACAACATGAGGAGATTCCCGTCATTCGACATTCGGATTTGGGCATTCGGTCATTCATCGCTCTTCTGTGCGTCTTTTACTCCCGCGCCCCCGATGACTATCCTTGTTCGCCTTGGAGACTCTTTTTCCCTCCGTGAAGGTAAGGATGCCCATGGCTGTTCCGATGCTTGATCTTCCATTGCAGCACAAACCTCTGCTGGCCCCCATGCGACAGGTTTTTGACGACATCATCACCACCGGCCAGTTCGTGCTGGGCAAACGGGTCGAACAACTGGAACGGGAACTGGAAGCCTGCTGCCAGTGCCGCCACGCCATCGGCGTCTCCAGCGGAACCGACGCGCTGATCATGGCTCTCATGGCAATGGACATCAAAGCCGGGGATGAGGTGATCACGACGCCGTTCACCTTTTTCGCCACGGCCGGTTCAATCGCGCGGGTCGGCGCGAAGCCTGTCTTCGTGGACGTCGATCCCGTGACGATGAATCTGGACCCGACGAAGCTGTTCGCCGCCATCACGCCGCGGACGCGGGCGATCATGCCCGTCCATCTGTTCGGCCTCTGCTGCGACATGGACCCGATCCTCACGCTGGCCAGGCGGCACAACCTGCATGTGATCGAGGACACAGCCCAGGCGATCGCCGCGACGTACAAGGGCAAACAGGCCGGCGGTATGGGCGATGTCGGATGTTTGAGCTTTTATCCCACGAAAAACCTTTCCGCCTGCGGCGATGCCGGCGCGTGCCTGGCCCAAAACGACACCCTCGCCGCCCGGCTGCGCAAGATCAGGCTGCACGGCGAATCGAGCCGCTACCATCACGACGAAATCGGCGGCAACTTCCGCATCGACGCGCTCCAGGCCGCGTTGATCAGCGTCAAGATGCCGCATCTGGCCGCATGGACGCAAGCCCGTCGCCGCAACGCCGAGGGATATTGCCGGCGGCTGGCTTCGCTGCCGATCATGCTGCCCTCGGAGCCGCAGGGCTACACGCACGTGTACCATCAGTACACGATCCGCGTGCCGGCAGACCGGCGGGACGCGCTGAAGGAACAACTGACGAAGAAACAGATCGGTTTCGGCGTGTTCTATCCCGTGCCGCTGCATCTTCAGCCGTGTTTCGCGTACCTGGGCGTCAAGGTCGGTTCGCTGCCCTGTGCGGAACAGGCCGCCCGGGAGGTGCTCAGTCTTCCGATCTACCCCGGCCTGACCGACGCCCAGTTGGACGAGGTCGCCGGGGCGATCCGCGAGTTTTTCCGGTGAAATCCGAACAGGCTGCGATTGCGGAACCCCGTCAAGCTGTCGGCCCCGTCGCCGGCCTGCCGATCATCCGCATCTGCAATGTCCACAAGGCCTTCGGCAGTCTCCAGGTGCTTCGCGGCGTCAGTCTCGATTTCCATCCCGGCAAGACCTCCGTCATCCTCGGCCCCAGCGGCACGGGCAAGAGCGTGCTGCTCAAGCACATCGTCGGCCTGCTGCGCCCCGACGCCGGCGAAGTCTATTTCCGCGATCAGCGCGTCGATCTGCTGCCTGAGCACGACCTTGTGCCCATCCGCCGCAAGTTCGGCTTCCTTTTCCAGCAGGGCGCGCTGTTCGACTCCATGAACGTGCACGACAACATCTGCTTCCCGCTGGTCCAGCACACCAGCATGACGTCGCGGGAACGCAGCCGGCGGTGCGCGGAAGTGCTCAAAATGGTGGGGTTGGAAGGCATCCAGCGCAAGATGCCCGCCGATCTCTCCGGCGGCCAGCGCAAACGGGTGGCGCTCGCTCGCGCCGTCGTGCTCGAACCGGAGGTCTTGCTCTACGACGAGCCGACCACCGGCCTGGACCCCATCCGTTCCGATGTCATCAACGAACTGATCCTCAGCCTCGCCCGAGGCCTGGGCATTGCCAGCATCGTCGTCACCCATGATATGGTCAGCGCCCGGAAAATTGCCGACCGCATGGTCATGCTCTACGATGGCCACGACGTCGCGGACGACGAACCCCAGGCGTTTTTGCACTCGACCAACGACCTGGTGCAGCGATTCATCCAGGGCCAGGCCGACGAGGAAGACCTCGAAGCCATCCGTCACGGATTTGAACCCGTGGACGGCGTTTCAATTTCCGAATCGCAGACGCAACAACCATGAGCGAACGCACCCGCAACATCATCGTGGGCCTGACCGTCATCCTCGGCCTTTCCGGCGTGGGCATGCTCATGCTCCTCTTCGGCTTTATTCCCCACATCCTCACCCCCGGCTACAACGTGCGCGTGCAGATCAGCCAGGCCACGGGATTGAACACCAGCAGCCGCGTCAAACTCGACGGCGTCGACATCGGCCAGATCAGCCGCATCGAACTACAGAAACACCCGGCCCGCGGCGTCATGCTCACGCTCGTCATCGACCGCAACATCCAGCTTTCCCAACAGGCGTCCTGCACGGTCGAATCGCCCCTGCTCGGCGGCGGGGCGGTCATCGCTTTCTCCACCCTCGGCCTTTCCGATGAACAGATGGCCGACTGGGCTTCCACCGACGGCTCGGCAATGTATGCCGGCAAGCGGTCCAGCCCCATCGCCGGCGTTGCCCAGAATCTCCAGTCCACCATGGAACAGGCGGTTGCCGGATTCCGACAGGATCTCAAGCGGCCCATCGATTCCTTCGTGAAACTGGAAGAGGATTTCCATCAGTTGCAGAAGGCGTGGGAACAGGTCGGCCACAACATTGCCGCCCTGACCGAGCCGCGGCAAAGCGCCGACGTCGATGCCGGCAAAGCTCCGGGCAATCTCGCCACCATCATGCAGCGGGCCGACGCCCGGCTCGGCGAAATCCAGAAGACGATCCAGCAGATCAACGACCTCGTCGGCGATGAACAGTTGCGCGGCGACATCAAGCAGTCGGCCGCCAACGTCAGCAAACTCTCCGGCAAATTCGTGGAGGTCGCGGACAACCTCAGCGTCACCATCGAATCGCTGCGCAAGACGTCGGATCAGGCCCGCGAAGGACAGGGCAGCCTGGGTAAACTCATCAAGGACCCCGCCCTGTACGACAACCTCAACGACGCGGTGCTTCGCATCGGTCAGGCGGCGGACGAAATCAAGCTGCTGATCGAAAAGTGGAAAGCGGAAGGCGTGTCGGTGAAGTTCTGACGCAACGGACGCATCACGCTTGCGCTGCATCACACGCGCATCGCAAACGCGCACGCTGTCAGCGTGCGGCTGCGAAAGAACCTTCAACGCAACATCACAGACGCGCACGCTATATGCGTGCGGCTGCGAAAGAGTGTGAGTTTTTTTAGCCGCGGACAAACTTGTCCGCGCGTCCTTGTTCGCGTTACCGCTTCGACTTCTTTCCGCTCGCGTAGTCGCTGAAGAACTTCTTCGTTTCACCGACGAGGTAGAAGCTGCCGGTGACGACGATGAGGTCTTCGCGGCTGACGGCGCGGGACGCCAGGCGCAGGGCGTCTTCCAGCGAGGGTGCGGTCTGCGCCATCTTGCCGGAAACCTCGGCGAATTTGCTCATCAGTTCCTCCGGCTCGGCGGCGCGCGGGTTCGTCCGACTCTTGGTGAAGATCACCTTGTCCGCGCCGAGGGCGATCTGCTTGAGCATGCCCGTGATGTCCTTGTCCTGGGCGCAGCCGAAGATCAGCACCAGCGAGTCGTAGGCGATGTGCGCGCCCAGCGAACGGATCAGGGCGTGGATGGAGGCGGCATTGTGGGCGCCGTCGATGATGACGCGAGGCTCGTTGTAGACCTGCTCGATGCGGCCGGCAAGCTTGGTGCGGCTGAGGCCCGTAACCACCTGCTCGTCGGGCAGGGAGAAGCCGTGACCCTTGAGCTTGTCCAGCAGGGCCAGCGCCATGGCGCAGTTGTGGGCCTGGTGTTCGCCCCGCAGTGGAACCGGAAGGTGCTCGTACCGGCTGGTCGGAGTGGTCAGGCAGACGCGGGTGTGCGGCCCCAGTTCGCGGTTGGCTTCAAACCGGTAGCTGAACTCGATCTGCTGGCCGGTGTATTCCAAGGTCGTGCCGACCTGGCCCGCCACTTCGTCGAGGATCTTGGCCACATCGGGTTCCTGCTGCACGGAGACGGCCGGAACGCCTTTCTTGAAGATGCCGGCCTTCTCGCGCGCAATGCTCGCCAGGTCGTTGCCCAGGATGTGCATGTGGTCGTAGCTGATGTGGACGATGCCGGTGGCCAGCGGCGTCACCACGGTGGTGGAGTCCAGCCGGCCTCCGAGGCCCGTTTCCAGCACGACGACATCGACCGCCTGATCGGCGAAATACTTCAGAGCCGCGGCCGTGAGGATTTCAAAGTAGCTCGGTGGGGAGTCGAGTTTGGATTCCAGCGCGGCGATCTGACGCAGCAGATCGGTCATGTCGGCGTAGTTG
>JADLAP010000037.1 GCA_020848195.1 Phycisphaeraceae bacterium | reverse complement strand
TTAGCATGTGGCGGGCCATGCGCGGGAGTTCGCCCCATGAACCACTTCTGGACCGACACGCTGACGCTGATCCTGGTTCTGGATCCCTTCGGCAACATCCCCATTTTTCTCGCGCTGCTGAAGGACGTCGATCCGAAGCGACGGCGCAGGGTGCTGCTGCGGGAAAGCCTGATCGCACTGGCGATCCTCGCGGCGTTCCTGCTGGCGGGGCCGTGGGTGCTGCGCCTGATCGGTGTCGAGGAGCCGGCGCTCACGCTCGCCGGCGGCGTGGTCGTGTTCATCATCGCCATGCGCATGATCTTCCCCCACCCCGGCGGCATGTTTCCCGAGGAAACACTGGAAGGCGAGCCGCTGGTCGTGCCCATCGCCGTCCCGCTGCTGGCCGGTCCTTCCGCCTGCGCCACCGTCATCCTGTTGGGCACGCGCCATGACACGGTTCCCTACCTCGGCATCCCCATCCTGCTGGCCGCGTGGCTGGCGACGCTGATCGTCACGCTGCTGGCCACACGATTCGACCAGTGGCTGGGCAAGCGAGGCCTGATCGCCCTCGAACGCCTCATGGGCATGTTGCTGATTGTCATCGCGGTGCAGATGCTCGTCACCGGCGCGACGCCGCTGCTGCATGGGAAGTGAGCGAATGACTTTCCCAGCCGCGGGCAAACTGCCCGCGCGTCCCGTTGCACGCTCATGCTTCCAGCGTCTTGCGCTCAATCAGAAAGTCCTCGACGACCTTCCCGCCGATCAGATGTTCCTGGATGATGCGATCAAGCACCGGCGGATCGCACAGGCGGTACCACGCGCCTTCGGGATAGACCACGGCGATCGGGCCGCCGACGCAGATGCGAAGACAGTTCGCCTTCGTGCGCAGCACGCCGCCCTGATCGCTTAAGCCCAGTTCCTTCAGCCGGGACTTGAGGTATTGCCACGCGATCAGGCTGCGCTGCTTGTCGCAGCATTTGGGTTCGGTCTGATCGCAGCAGAGGAAGATGTGCCGCCTGGCCTCCGGAATGCCGAGGGTCTGGGCGACCTTGCGCTGTTGCTCCAACAGTTCCGCGTCGGTGACGGGCTGGGCCATGTCGCCACTGTAGGCGCTCCGCAACAGCGGGGCCAGCGGCTATCATGGCCCGGATGAAACCACCGATTCCCCGGCATCTGGACCTCAAGAAAGATCAGGGCCTGACCGTGCACTGGTCCGACGGCAAGGTCAGTTTCTTTCCCGTGCTGCACCTTCGCCGCAATTCGCCCTCGGCCGATGCGCGGGCGATGCGCGAGGAAATGACGAACAATCCCCTGACCGTGCTCTCCGGCAAGCCCGGCCCGCTGGCCAGCGAACTGACCGCCGTCGGCATGGAACTCGTCGGCAACTATGCGGTGAAGATCAGCTTCTCCGACGGCCATGACACCGGCATCTTCAGTTGGGACTACCTTCGCGCGATTGATCCCGATCACAACCACGAAATGCCCGACCAGCCATGAGCACGCCCACGCCTTTGTCCACTGCCGCACCGGCCGGGCTGGCGCTCGACGATCCCTCGCCGTTCCTGCTTCAGGTTCGCGTCGATGCCGGCGACTGCGACGCCCAGGGCCACGTCAACAACAGCGTCTACGTCCGCTGGATGGACTTCGCCGCCTACGCGCACTCGGAATCGCTCGGCTACGACTGGGCCTGCTACCAGAAGCTCGGAGCCAGCTTCGTCGTCCGTCGCCACGAAATCGACTACCTCAGTCCCGCCTACGACGGCAATGAACTGCTCATCGCCACGTGGCCCGGCACGATGGAACGCTTCACCGCCTATCGGCATCACCAGATCGTCCGTGTCGCCGACGGCCAGACGCTGCTCCGCGCCAGCACCAAATGGATATACGTGGAACTGGCCACCGCCCGGCCACGCCGCATCCCCGCCGACCTGATCGCGGCGTTTCATCCGCGTCCCAGGAAGGATTCTTCATCGTTGTCGTGACGATGCTTACTGCGTCCGATGGAACGTGTTGAACGCCGCCATCGTCGCGCTGACCTTGATCGCTTCGTCGATCTGCTCGGCTGTGATGCCCAGTTCCAGCAGCTTCTTCACGTGGCCTGAGGTGCACATCAGGCAGCCGTTGATGTTGCTGACGACGATGTTGATCAGTTCCACGAGGGATTGTTCAAGGCTGGTCTTGATGAATGCGTGGGCGCGCAGGCCGGGGGTCAGGTCGCGGAACCGCTCATCGCCGGAGAGGTCCTTGAACTTGTAGTACGAGTTGTACATCGCGCACGTGGCGGTGACGGCGAGGACTTCCTGCACCTGCTGCTCCGACAGCTTGCCGTCGGCGACGAGGGCCTTGGCGTGGTGGCGGACGCAGTGAACGCAATTCATGGCGCTGCTGGTGGCCAGCACGATCGCCGCCCGCTGTTTGGCGTCCAGCTTGCCCGCGCCGTCGACCACGAACTTGCGGTAGTTCATGTAGCTGTCGGCGAGGAACGGCTCCACCTGTCCCATCATCTGGTAACCGGCCGAGACTTCGCCTTTGCCGATCGTTTCCTTGATCCGGTCATACGTGCGCTGAACCGCTTCGGACGCCTTGTCGTAGGGCAGGGGAGTGGTCACGGGCATATTGCCGTCTCCTGGGGGGTGCATTTGTGGCGATCAGTGTAGGCGCGCCATATGGTTGGGTCCACACATGGCGCCGCGACTTGTCGCGCCTTTCTACCAGTACCGTTCCGTATGCACCGTCCCCCAGCCCTGCACGATCGACGTGACATCCTCAATCATGGTCGGGTTGACGCAGAGCAGGATATGCAGGCTCGATGGAACAATGTTCAGGGCGTCGCGGTCGGCGAGCATGAGTTGCACCCGACCGCGCCGACCGGTCCATGGGGAATCCGCCGGCTCGCGGGTCAGCGTGGGCAGGTAGACCACATCGCCGCCGTGAACCATGTTTTCCAGTTCATCGCGGTAAGCCAGTTCCGCCGCGGTGCGAACGCTGTGCATCAGGATGAACGTGCGCCATCGTCCGGTCCCCGCGTGGCATCGGAGCATGGACATGAACGGCGCGATGCCGGTGCCTGAAGCGACGGCAAGAATGTCCGCGCCTTCGGGAACATCGTTCAACGTGAACGAACCTTTCGCTTCGTTGTCCATCCACAGCCTGCTGCCGACATCCAGCGGCCAGAGGCGTGGGGTGAGCTTGCCGTCCTGCACCAGAGCGACGAGCAGTTCGAGGTGATCGGCGTTCCGGGGCGATGAAGCGATGGAGTACGCCCGCCGGGTCAGCCGAACGCGGTTCGAGCGACGAGCCGCCAGTGGACCTGGTTCATCGGCTGGAGCGGGCAGGCCCAGATTGATGAACTGACCCGGCACGAACGGAGGCACGGAACCCTGTTCAGGCTGGATGCGAACGACGATCAGGCTCGGCGTCAAATCCCGCCGCGCCGTCATCACCGCATTGAACACGGTTTCTTCCAACGATGAACACCATTTCCTAGGCCGCCAACCACTTCCTCAGCGCCGCCCGCAGCTTCGTCACCGAATCCCGATCCGCCGTCCGCCGCCGCTGCCACTGCCTCAAACTGCTCTGCGTCACCACGCGGAACAGCGTTCCATTTTCCGCCCGAAACCGCAGCACCTTCAGCCGGCCCGACTTGACCTCGTCCGACACCTCCCGCCACGTGACCTTCATCACCTGCGGCACCATGTCCAGCGGCACCGGATCCTTGAGCCGTTTGAAGAACTGCCACAACGTCATCCGCTGACTGCCCATGCGAGGCATCTCCCATGATAGCGCCGATGTCTACCCATCATGTCGGCACAATGACGTTTCCCATATGAAGCGCCGCGACGTGTCGCGTCCTGCCGCAATCAAGCGTCTCCCTCGCGCTGACCGATAACACAAATATGACCGAACCGCTATCCCCAGGCCGGGCGCTGTTGGTGGCGTCGGCGCGACACGCGCCGGGGGCTGCCTTGATGCTCGAACAAGCCCGCTCACGATGGCATCTGGTCGCCTCGGCCCTGCCCGCCGTCTGGCGCGACAAGCAGGCGCAGCCCCTGCTCGACGCCGTGCGCGAAGCCAACGCCGGCATCGTGCTGATCAGTCTCCCCGCCGCCATGATGGCGTTTGCCCGCGAACTGGCCCAGCACCTGACCCAGCACGATATTCCCTGGCGATTCCTGCCCACCGCGGAAGACCTGCTCGCCGGCGTCGCCGCCACGCTCAATCCCTCCCGCGCCGCCTCCGGCATGATGTTCGGCACCTACGAAACCGCCGGCGGAACCATCGACACCGTCAATCTCATCAACCGCCAACCCCGCCCGCTCGACGAGGACGCCATCCGCCGGGTCATCACCGATCAGACCGTGCTGATCACCGGGGCCGGCGGCTCCATCGGTTCGGAACTGGCCCGCATCGTCTGCCGTTTCCATCCCGCGAAACTGCTGCTGCTGGAACGGTCGGAGAACGCGCTGTTCGAGATCGACCGTCAGATCGCCCGGCTGTATCCCGAGCAGGCCCGGCGCGCGGTGCTGCACGACATCGCCGGCGCGGCTCGCACGCGCGCGCTGCTCGAAGAGCTTCATCCCGACGTGCTCTTCCACGCCGCCGCGCACAAGCATGTGCCGATGATGGAACATCACCCGGCCGAGGCGGTGGAGAACAACTTCTTCGGCACCCGCAGCATCGCCGATGCCGCGCGGGCCTGCGGCGCCAAACGCTTTGTCATGATCTCCTCCGACAAGGCGGTCAATCCATCCTCCGTCATGGGCGCGACCAAGCGGCTGGCTGAACGCTACATCCAGTGGCTCGGCGGGCAGGGGCCGACGGTGTTTTCCATGGTCCGCTTCGGCAACGTGCTCGGTTCGGCGTGCAGTGTGCTGCCCATCTGGTCGCAGCAACTGGCGCAGGGCCTGCCGCTGACGGTGACGCACCCGGACATGACGCGGTATTTCATGACGATTCCCGAGGCGGCGGGACTGGTGATCCAGTCGGCCGCGTACGCCGAGGGCGGCGAGGTGTTCCTGCTGGACATGGGCCAGCCGGTGCGGATTCTCGATCTGGCCAAACGGTTCCTGCGTCAGCACGGGCTTGAGCCGGACGTCGATGTGCCGATCCAGATCACCGGCATCCGGCCCGGCGAAAAGCTGTTCGAGGAACTGGCGTACGGCAGCGAAGCGATGCTGCCGACGCCGCACCCGTCGATCCGCAGGTGGCAGACCATGGCGCCGACGACAGCCCAGATGCGCCGCATCATCGCCACGTTCGACCGTCTGCGCGACGGCGATCATCCGTGGCAGCACGCGACGTCGCAGACGATTCTGTCGGCGCTGCACATGGCGGTGCCGGAGATGCGCTCGCCGGCGACGCAGCGCGCCGCGGGGTGACGCGGACGCGCAAGCTGTCAGCTTGCGGCTGAAACAGAGAAAATGTCGTTCGCAGCCACACGCTGACAGCGTGCGCGTCTTCACTTCACTTCACTTCGCATGTCTTCGCGTACGCGTCGATCTCCTCGCGGCTGACTCCCAGCCATTCGAGCATGTGCAGGTCGTACATGGCCTGATGGTCGTCGCGGGAGAAGTCCAGGCGCAGTTCGTTGATGACCTTGGTTCCCTGTCGAATCCATTCGCGCCAGGTTTCCAGGGAATAGTGGTCGGCGATGAACTTTCCGACGGGGCCTCGGATCGGCGCGTCGGACATGCGGGTTCCCGGCTTGCCCGTGCGGCGGTCGATGATCTGGTTTTCTCCGGTGGGCACTTCCGCTTGCTCAGTCTTCACCTGCGGCAGAGGCAGGCCGAGTTTCTGCAGCAGCGAGCCGATGGCCTTCTGCGGCATGATGTCGCCGCGCTGCGTGGCGACGGCGTAGCCTTGGGTCAGCATGGGGCCTGCTTCGCCGTTGCGGTCCAGTTGGATCAGCGTCTGGCCGAGCAACTGGTACGCGCGGCTGAGGCCCTCATCCAGCTTGATCGCTTCCGTGAACGCGGTGGCCGCCTCGTCCAGCCGCTCGGCGTCGCGGTAGGCGTTGCCGAGGCTGAAGTACGCCATGCCGTCCGGCGATTCGCGGACCATCTTTTCCCATTGCTCGATGCGCTGTTGGATGTTGCTCATGGTCGGGAAGTATAGGAGGTCAATCGGCCCCATGCCGCCGGGCCTCCGCATATCATGGAGCCATGTCCAACCTGAATCCCATCGCATGGATCGGCGACGCGGCGACGGGCCATCTCCGCCTGCTGGACCAGACGCAGTTGCCGGCACGGGAAACGTACCTGGATTGCACCGATGTGCAGTCGGTGTGGGACGCGATCAAGCGATTGAGCGTGCGCGGCGCGCCGGAGATCGGCATCGCGGCGGCGTATGGCTGCGTCATCGGCGCGCAGCACAATCAGTTCGACCATGCGGCCGACCATCTGGCCACGAGCCGGCCCACCGCGGTCAACCTGTTTTGGGCCATCGACCGCATGCGCCGCGTGCAGCGGCGCGAGGTTCATGCGCTGCTGGTCGAAGCGAAAGCCATTCACGACGAAGACCGCCGGATGTGCCGGAGCATCGGGGACTACGGCCTGCCGCTGCTGAGGCAACACACGACCAACGGCCAAGCGGTGCTGACCCACTGCAATGCCGGCGCGCTGGCCACCGGCGGCATCGGGACCGCCACCGCGCCGATGTACGTCGCCCACGAACAAGGCTTGCCTTTCCGCGTTTTCGCCGATGAAACAAGGCCCTTGCTTCAGGGCGCAAGGCTGACCGCCTGCGAACTGCAACGGGCCGGCATCGACGTCACGCTCATCTGCGACAACATGGCGGCCCAGGTCATGCGCGAAGGCAAGGTCGGCATGGTCATCGTCGGCGCGGATCGCATTGCCGCCAACGGCGACGCCGCCAACAAGATCGGAACCTACGGCGTGGCTGTCCTCGCCCGGCATCACCACATTCCGTTTTACGTTGCCGCGCCGAGCTCCACGTTCGATCTCTCCATTCCCGACGGCTCGCACATTCCCATCGAGCAACGCGGCAGCGAGGAAATCACCGAAGGCTTCGGCAGACGCACCGCGCCGGATCATGTGCAAACCTACAGCCCCGCCTTCGACGTGACACCCGCCTCGCTCATCGCCGCGATCATCACCGAGCGCGGCCTGATCGAGCCGGTGACGATGCAACGGGTGCGACAGGTCATTGATTCCCGCTGATTTCTGCGATAATGCGGATATGGCTGGCCCGGACTACATCCTGGACCTGAGCAACATGCCCCCGGAACCCCCGGAACCCCCGGGGGATCACGGGGATTCGTCAAAGGAAACTTCCGGGGGCACTTCCGGGGGCGGGGGCACTTCCGGGGGCAGGCCGTGGCTGGCGGTGCATTGGCGGTGCTGTCACGTGTACAGCCGGGTGTACCGTCGAGCGGACGGCACGGCATATGACGGCCGCTGCCCGCGCTGCGGCAAGACGGTGCATGTCCGCGTGGGCGAAGGCGGAACCTCAAATCGGTTCTTCGAGGCGTCTTGAACCTGTTCCCCTGCCGGGCGAAAAGGCGACGCGCCCGCTACACTTTCATCATGCCGTATCTGGCCACCATTGCTTCGTTTGGTTTCGGCGATTTCCAGCCATTCTCGCTGCTGAATCTGTACCGCAAGCTCGGTTGCGTGGCGTGTCAGTACTACCGCAATGAGCAGCAGCCGGCGGATGTGGCCGAGGCGCTGCGCGTGGTGGGCGATCTGGGGCTGCGGTTCGATTCCATCCACGGCGTGTTCGGCCCGGCACATGATCCCTCCTCGCCGGATGAATCGGTGCGCCGGACCGCGATGGACACGTACCGTCGTGAAGGCGAACTGGCGCTGCGTCTGGGCGGGCCGAAGGTCGTCGTCCATCCCGCTCCGATGGCGCCGCACGGCCACGACATCACGCTCGCCGAGCGCCAGGCCCGGCAAACGCCGCTGGAACGCAGCCTCGACGAACTGACCCGCATGGGCGAAGCGCTGGGCGTGACGTACCTGATGGAAAACCTGCCGGGCAATTACTGGACCGGCCACATCCCCGCCGCACTGGCTCAGCGGGTCCGTCATCGCAACAGCCCGCGCCTGCGCCTGTGTTTCGACACCGGCCACGCGCACATGACCACCGACATGATCGCCGCCCTGGAACAGTGCATGGACGTCGTGGACTACCTGCACGTGCACGACAACAACGGCCGATTCGATTCCCACCTGTTCCCCGGCCACGGGACCATCGCGTGGGATCGGCTCACGCCGGTGCTGCGGCGGTGGGATGAGTGCATGGCCAAGACGCCGCTCATTCCGCGGCATCCATCTGAAACCCAGCTTCCGGGGGCACTTCCGGGGGCGGGGGCGATGCTGGAGCTGTTTTACACGGAATATCCGATCCATCTGGAAATCGACGATGGACTGGCTGGGCGACTGGCCCAATGGCTGGCGCTGGCGACGGCGTGATCACGCCGTCGCGGGGGCGAGCTGTTCCTGCATCTGCTTCCACTGTTCCGCGCCGACTTCGAGGATTTTCTCGTCCGGCCAGCGTTCGAGATAGCTGGAGTCGGGATGGTAGCCGGGCTTGTAGGGATTGTTCCTCACCGTGTTGTAGCAGCAGATCAAGGTCCAGCGGGGATTGTCGCTGCGGTTCTGGGCGGAACTGTGCAGCAGGTTGCTGTGGAAGAACAGCGTGTCGCCGGGTTCGAGTTCGACGTGGACCAGCGGCAGGCGTTGTTTGAGGGCTTCGACGCGTTCGAGGTTGGCTCCGGTCTGTTCGCCGGTTTCGCCGTGTTCGATGCGGCCGCAGTGGTGGGAGCCGGCGAGGACCTGCAGGCAGCCGTTGTCCTTGTTGGCGCGGTCCACGGCGATCATCACGCTGGCCAGGTCCGGCCAGAGACAGTAGTTGAACTTGTACCAGTAGCCGTAGTCCTGGTGCCATTCCCACGCACCGCCAACGCGGGGTTCCTTGAGCATCATCTTGTGATGGAAGTGATAGACCTCGCCGCCGAGGAGGGTTTCGACGTTGCCGACGATGCTCTGGCTGCGGACGAAGGCGGAGTAGATGTCATGCGGCAGCTCATTGCGCAGGCGCAGACGGCTGACGCCGCCCTGGGCATCCTTGCGTCCGGGGGCGGCATCCATTTCGCGGTCAGCGCGGGCGATCCGGCCAAGCTGCTCGACGTACTCGCCGGCGAACAGTCCGCGGACAATGACGTAGCCGTCGCGGTTGAACTGTTGAATCTGGCTGTCGGTGAGTTTGTATGTACGGGTGGTCATGCGGTCATCTCCCTGCAAGATCGTGTTGTGGTTTTTCGTGGTGTTCCGGCCTGTACGGGGCCGATGGCGTGGGAACTGCAAAAAAATAGGCGGCATATCACGACCTTGATATCCGTGTTTACGCCGTAAACCTGTGATATCTTGTCGTCATGGAACGCACGCCAGGAAGTCCGGAGATGGCGAAAATCGCCGCGCCGCCCCCGCGGCTGATTCAGACCGGGCATTTTGTGGAGGATGCGGAATATGGCCTGCAGCGACCGCAGGGCATTTACGACTGGCTGGTGATCTACACCGTGACCGGCAACGGCTGGTTCACGCACAACGGAGGCCGGTTCGTCACCCAGCCGCATGATGTGGTGCTGATCGAACCCGACGCACCGCACGGCTACGGCACGGCGGGGACGATGTGGAACCTGCTCTGGGCGCATTTCCAGATGCCCACCTCCTGGCGCGCCTGGCTCGACTGGCCCGTCGTCGTGCCCGGCATCCGCCGACTCTCCGTGACCGACGCCGCCGCGAGGGAACGCATCGTCGGGCATCTGACCGACGCCGACCGGCTGTTCCAGTCCTACATGCCTCATCGTCTGCCGCTGGCCCGCAACGCGCTGGAGGCGACGATCCTCTGGGCGGACCAGCAGAACCCGTCCTCCGCCTACGCCCAGATCGATCCGCGCATCCGTCGGGTGCTGGAATACGTGGGCCAGCATCTGCACGAGCCGATCCGTCTGAACCAGCTTGCCAGGGTGGCGTCGCTGTCGACCTCGCGGCTGTCGCACCTGTTTCGACGGCAGATGAGCATCACGCCGCAGCAGTTCATCGAGCGGCAACGGATGGACCGCGCGGCCGACCTCTTGCGCATGACGTCCATGACCGTGCGGGAAATCGCCGACCACGTCGGCTTCGACAGCGCCTTCTACTTCACCGCCCGCTTCCGCAATGCCCGCGGGATCAGCCCCTCGGTCTTCCGGAAAGCGGAGTTAGCCGCAGATAAACGCAGATGAACGCGGATAAGACAAATTCAGATGAACCGCCAAGATGCCAAGATCGCCAAGCATGGAAAAGGAATGGATCAGATTTCATTTCTTTCTCATTCTGACTTGGCGCTCCTGGTGCCTGGGTGGTTTGTTTTGAATTGAGTCTTATCTGCGTTCATCCGCGTTCATCTGCGGCTCAAATGCTCTTGCATTTCGCCAGCCGCTCGGCGTCTGCCCGTTTTTGAGTTTGAATTGGCGGGAGAAGAAGAAGACGTCGCCGTAGCCGAGCATCTGGGCGATTTCGCCGACGCTGAGGCTGGTTTCCGTCAGCAGTTGGCGGGCGCGGTCGATGCGGACGCGGACCGCGAAGTCCTGCGGCGACTGGCCGATGACGGTCTTGAACAACCGGGTGAAATGATCGGGACTGTAGCCGGCCTGCCTGGCGGCGTGGGCGATGGACGGCATCATGCCGGGCGATTCGCGGATCCGCGACGCCAGCTTCTGCGCCAGCTCCATGTGCCGCAGTTGCGTGCCGCTGACGGTTCCCTCGGCCGCCAGTTGCGCGGACCATGCGTATTCCCGCAGCACCAGCGCCAGCAGGCTGGTCGCCAGCTCGGCGTTGCCGGCCCGCGAGCGGGTCATCAGCGTCACCACCCGGCGCAGCATCGCGTCCGTGCAGTGGACGTCCGGCATGTCCACCGGCTGCGGTGGAAGCAGGTCGTCTCGCACCCGCCGGCCTGACGCATCCAGCACGTCGAAGTGAATGAACGTCACGCCGAGGCGGTCGGACAGATCCTGCGAGGCGAGGTAGACGTGACCGGGCCTCATCCAGAAGCACACCCCAGGCCGCAGCACGTGGTCCACGCCGTCGAGTTGCATCGTGCCCCGGCCGGCCCAGACGAACCAGCAATCGAAATCCAGCAGCCGCCGGCCCCAGGCTTCGTCCAGACGCCAGCCCGGCTCGCACCGCGTCAATCCGGCGCTGGAAAGGAGCACTTTGGATGTGGACCAGTCGATGGCCATGATCCAAACTTATCGGATAAGTACAAAAGAATCCAGCGCCGATTCATGGTATTTACAGACTTGCGGGTAAACAATCATCGCATTAATCCAAGTGGATGATTCGTCATGCCGCGGCATCGCCGCGGTTGTCGAAAAACCCCAAGACCCCGGAGACCCCCGCCATGTCCACCGCCGCTGAAATGAAGATTCCCGTCAAGCCCGCCGCCAGCGTCTGGCGAGGCCCCGATCCCGTGAACCTCGACGAACAGGTCCGCTTCTTCCACGAAAACGGCTTCGTCATCCTGCGCAACGTGATCGGCAAGCCGGAGCTTGACGAACTGGACAGGGAACTCAACCGTCTGGCGGAGCAGCACGCCACGCTGCCGCACATCCGCGAGGGCTACAACCTCGAACCGCGGCAGGACGCCTCACGCAGGACGCCGACGTTCCGCAAGATCGGCGGCATCACCGACCTGTCCCCCGCGTTCAATCAGCTCATGCGGCATCCGCGCGTCGTGGCGTCGCTGCACGCCATCATGGGCAAGTCGATTTATCTGTACCGCGACGTGGTGATGATGAAGCCCGCCCGCGTCGGCCGGGAAAAGCCCTGGCATCAGGACTCGGTCTACTGGCCGTGGGAACCGATGCAACTGGTCTCCGCCATGACCGCCCTCGACGACGCTTCACCGGAGAACGGCTGCCTCCAGGTCATCCCCGCCACGCATCATGAGTCGGTGCAGCACTACGGCCAGGAATTGCAGATCGACATCGACGACGCCATGCAGGCGAAAACCGTTTACGTGCCCCTGAAAGCCGGCGACACCCTGCTCTTCCACAGCTTGTTGCTGCACGGATCGGAGCCGAACACCTCCGCGCAGGATCGCCGGGTCATCATCGTCTCCTACCGGCCTGATGGGCTGAATTTCATCGGCAAGGGCCAGCGGGAGCCGGACATTGTGGTATCGAGACAAGCATGACGACAACCTGTACTGCGGTCATGACACGACGCGAGAATCTCACCGCGCTGCTGGCGGGCCAGACGCCGGCGTGGACGCCCTGTTCGATCAACATCGGACAGTGGTTCACGCATCATCAGAAGTTCGGCACGCTGCCCCCGGAACTGGCGGAAGCCAAAACGCAACTGGACGCCATGAAAGTCCTCGGCTGCGACCTGTTCAGCCGCGGCGTCGACGGCGGATGGCGCCCCAGCTTTGAAGGCGTGGAGCAGTCCACCTCCACCGAACCCGGCACGGAAGGGCCTCGCACGGCCATGATCTTCCATACGCCGCACGGCGAGCTGCGGCACGTCTATGAGGAACAGACGCGGCAGACCACCAGCTATGCCGTGGAGGATTACGTCAAGGATTGGGAAACCGACGGCCAGAAGTTCCTCTGGTGCATGGAACGATTCCGCTGCACGTGGGACGACAAGGCGTTTCTCGCCGTCGATGAACAGTTCGGCGACGACGGCGTGGTCCTGACGCCCATCGGAGGCACGCCGCTGAAGATGCTCCATCAGCACTTCGGCCTCGACGGCGCGTGCGTGTTCGTCATGGACCATCCCGATGAAGCGAAAATGCTCTGCGACATGTACTGGCGGAGCTATCTGCCGGCACTGAAGCAGATCGCAGCGCATCCCCGCGTGCAGGCTGTCTGCATGATGGACAACGTGGACTGCCCGTTTTATCCGCCGCAGTTGTGCAAGGACTACTGGACGCCGTATGTGCGGGAAGCGGTGGACATCCTGCGGCCCAGCGGCAAGCGGCTGTTCGTCCACGCCTGCGGCCATCTGCACGGCATGCTCGACGTCTTCCGCGAAGCGGGCCTCGACGGTCTCGAAGGCATGCCTCACCCGCCGCTGGGCGATTTCACCACGGACGACGCTCGCCATATGCCCAGTCATTTCATTTACAACGGCGGCTTCAGCGCCAGCGAACAGGTGCTCAAGAGCGACGATCAGGTCCGCGCGTTCTATGACAGGTTCTTCCGCGAACTGGAAGGCTTCGACCGCCTCATCTTCGCCGCGGCGTGCCAGACGACGGTGACCACGACGTGGCAGCGGATCAGGATGGTGATGGACCTGGCGCGGCAGTACCGGGGCGGGCCGGTGAAGACGAACTGAGCGCGGGCAGTCATGGGATCAGGGCATGGGCGTCGCGGCGATCCTCGCGCGGCGGCCGGCCGAAGTGCTTGTGATAGTCCCGGCTGAACTCGTGGACCCGGCCGTAGCCGATGCGGTCGGCGATCTGGCTGATGGTCAGGTCGGACCGCTGGACCAGGCCTCGCGCGAGGCTCAGGCGAATCTGTTTGATGCGTTTCATGGGGGGAACGCCCAGGGCATTGCGGCAGCTTCGCGCGATGGTGGCGGGGCTGCGGCCGGTCAGGCGGGACATTTCCTTCAGGCTCACCGGCCGGCGCAGGTTCCGGCGAAGCTCGGTTTCCAGTTGCCACCACAGTTGCGCGGAGGGATCGGTGGTGCATGCCACCGCGTGGCCCGCTTCCGCCAGCGTCGCCAGCAGGTTCAGCAGCGACGCCTGCACCCGCAGTTCGCGGACGTGGGCCGGCGTGTTCATGTTCCGCCAGTTGCGCAGCAGCGATTCAAACTGTTTGCGTACCGTGACGCCCACGCGGCGGACCCGATCCTCAAACCGCGGCGGCGAAAGCTGCGAGGCGATGAAGTTGAGCGTGAAGAACCGCCACGGCGCTTCGAGCACATGCACCTTGACCTCTTCGTTCTCGTGATACCAGATCAACGTGCCGGGACGGATGTCGTACGCCCGGCCTTCGATCTCGTGCCACGCCCGGCCGCACACGGTCAGTTGGATCAGATGCCCCGGCAGACTCGTCGCCGTCATGCGAATGCCCGCCGGCCGGCGGACGTACTGGTCGCAAAGCAGCACGCGTTCCACCACGCCGCCGCCGACGCCGGGATATGATCCGCCTTCAGCCATGACGATTTCCGCGACATTTTCCTCAAAGACTGCTAAATACTTCGGTCAAACATCACATTTATCATAATCCATCTCTGATTAAAACAGAAGGATCACCCGCCATGAACCTTGCCACCACCATCGTGAACGACATGAATCTCAAACAGCAGTACGACCGCGACGGCTATGTCGTCGTCCGCGGCCTGTACGAGCCGGCCGCCATGCTCGCGTGGAAAGAAGCCCTGCGGCAGGCGCTGAAGGAGATGAACTTCAACCATCCCTCCGGCGTCCACGTCTGGTTCGACCGCAAACTGCCCCAGCCGGTGCTGGACGCCATGCGCGACGACCGCGTGATGCCGATTCTCCGTCAGATCATCGGCGACCACATCGAATACCTCTCCGCCAAGGCCGTGTTCAAGGACGCGAAAACCAAGTTCGGCTCGCCCTGGCATCAGGACTGGTACTACTGGGAAGGCAGCTCGAAACTTTCCGTCTGGATCGCCCTCGACGACGCCATCGTGGGCAACGGATGCCTGACCTTCATCCCCGGCACGCATACCCGCGTGTTCCCGCGGAAAAGCATGGGCGGCGACAGCTTCGCCTATCAGATCGACGACAAGGAACTGGCCGGCCTGACCGTCGTTGACGGCGTCCTCCAACGCGGCGACGCCGTCTTCTTCCACGACCTGACCGTCCACGGCTCGCACCCCAACACCGTCGGCGGCGACCGCTGGTCCCTGATCTCCACCTACCGCGATGCCTCGGTGCCGGATGCCTCCACCACATGGAAATCCTCCTGGCTCATCAGCGGGAGCAGCGTCAATCCCGGGGCGCAACCGTGAGTTTTTTTAGCCGCAGATGAACGCAGATGAACGCAGATAAGAACCATTCAATTGAATGACCAGGACGCCAAGAGCGCCAAGATAGGAATAGAAAAATGAAATCATTGTTTTCATCTATTCCTGCCTTGGCGCTCTTGGCGGTTGTCTTGATCTGGTTTTATCTGCGTTCATCTGCGTTCATCTGCGGCTCCATTGAAAGGCCCCCATCGTGACCATGACCAGCCGAGAGCGTTTGATGACTGCCTTGACCTGTGGCGTGCCGGATCGCGTGCCGATCAACACCTATGAACTGGCCGGCCGCAATTCGCGCGACTGGTACAACAACCAGGAGAGCTACCGGTCCCTGATGGACTTTGTTCGTCAGCACACGGACTGCGTGACCAACTGGAATGCCGGCGCGGTGGCGACGGACTACATCTCGTTCGAGGGAATCCTCGGCAGTAGTTACCCCGTGCCGATGGACAAAAAGGTGGAGCAGGTCGATGGCCGGGAACGCACGACCATCACGCTGCACACGCCCAAGGGCGATATTCGCACGGTGCATGAAGTCGATCCGAACATCTACACCGTCTGGCGGATCGAGCATTTCTGCAAGAACCTCGACGACGTGGACAAGGCGTTGAGCGTGCCGTTTGAGCCGATGTCGTTCGACGCCTCGGACTATCCGCGCGTGAAGGCGGAGATCGGCGACCACGGCCTGATCATGTCCTCGCTGGGCGATCCGGCCTACATGTCGGCGGACCTGATGTCGTTTCAGGATTACGTGATGTGGCTGCACGAGGACACGGATCACTTCGCCCGCACGGTGGACATTGTCGCCGAGCGGATGCAGGTGAACCTGAAGAACATGCTGGATTCATGCGTGGTGGACCTGTACCGCATCTGCGGGCCGGAGTACATGACCCTGCCGTATGCCCGGTCCGCGATGTTCGAGCGGTTCATGGTTCCGCATCTTCGGAACATGACGGAGCTGATTCATCGTTACGGTGCGAAGGTGCGATTGCACTGTCACGGCAAGATCGCGCAGGTGCTGGATATGTTCTTTGAAACCGGCGTGGACGGCACGGACCCGTGCGAACCGCCGCCGGACGGCGACCTGCCGCTGGATGAGGTCAAGCGCCGCTGTGCGGCCCATCACGTCAGCGTGTGGGGCAACGTGGAGCTGAAGCTGCTCGAACACGGCTCGATGGAGGATGTCCGCCGGACGATGATCGAATGTCTGCGACAAGCCAAGGCGGGCGGCGGTTATGTCGTGCTGCCCACGGCCGGGCCGATCAATCTGCCGCTGGCGCGGAAGACGGAAGACAACTACAAGACGATGATTGAAACCGTGCTGGAACACGGCGTGTACTGACCCATCGCGCCGCGACAACGTCGCGGATGCATCGGCGTTTCACAGCGCGTACATCGCCACCGCCACGTTGAAGGCGTTGAACATCAGGTGCGTGGTCCACGACGGGACGAAGCTGCCGGTGCGCTCGTACAGGTAGCCCAGCACCAGGCCGAGGGCGAAGAGCGACGGCAGGACATGCCACGTGACGCCGCCGACGTGGATGAAGGCGAACAGGCCCGCGGCGAGGATGATGCGCGCACGGATGCGGTCCATGCCGAGGATGCCGGCCAGCGCCTGATGGACCAGTCCGCGAAAGAGGATTTCCTCCAGCAGCGGCGCGACGACGATGGCCGAAAGCAGCAGCAGGGGCATGGCCGCCGGGTTGTCACAGTCGCGCATGACAGCCAGCAGATCGTGTCCCACCTCCGGCAGGGGCCAGCCCAGCAGCGACGCGAACAGCAGCAGCAGATGGCTCAGCGTCATCACGAAAATCATGGCGACGATCAGCCCAAGCTGACCGGCCGCGATGTGACGGAACGGTTTGCCGAAGTTGAATCCGAACCGCCGCCGCCGGTCGCGGTCGCGTCCGAGTTTGATCAGGACATAGGCGAGCACAACGCCTTGGAGCAACGCCTGGCCTGCGAGAGTGGTCAGGGCCAGCCGCATCGGCGGTGACGTCACGTGATGGAGCCACGGCACGACCATCGTCAGCAGCGTGCCGCCGAGGAGCATACCCAGCGGCAGGACCATCAAGTCCACGGCACCCCAGCCTGCGTCACGCGGCGGAAAGTGCTGGATCGTCCGGGCACGCCACACCCCCGTCCGGGCCAGCACCGCCAGCGCGGCGGCGCACAGCGGGGCCAGCATCGCCAATTGCACCGCGATTTCCCGCGTCGTCGCCGCCATGAAGCGTGGTTATAGCGGAAAAGGTTTCGCCGGGCATTCAGTGGCCATTGCGGATGGCGCGCGGCGTCTTGCCCGTCAGTGTCTTGAACGCCAGGTAGAACCGGCTGATGCTGGCAAAGCCGCAGTCCAGGGCGATCTGGGCGATCGACATGTCGCTGGTCTGGAGCAATCGCAGGGCGGCCCGGACGCGGACGCGCGTGGCGTAGTCGATCAGCGTGCAGCCGGCGACTTCGCGGAACACGGCGTGGAAGTGGCTGCGGCTCATGCACGCCATGGCCGCCATGCGGTCGACGGTGATGTCCTGCGTGAAGTAGGAATCCACATGCTGAAGCACGCGGGCGATGGCGTCATGGCTGGGGTTTCCGACGAGCTTGATCGCAGCCTGCTCGCCGAAGGTGGCGTCGCGCATCAGGCGCATGAACAATTCCTGCAGGCACAAACGCGTGGCGGTCTGGTAGCCCAGCGATTTGGCTGTGAAATTCCGAACCATCCGGCGAGCAAGGGGAAGCAGGCTCATACCGGTCCCGCGGGAGACGGGAATCGGATTGCGGCCCTGCCATGCCAGTTGAATCATGCGCTGCAGCGTGAGATAGGTTTCCCGGTCGCCGAAACTTTCCGGGCTGAACAGGGAATCCGGCACCATGATGACGAACACATCCAGCAAGGAATCTGTTTCGCCGCTGGCGTGATGAGGCATCCCGGACGGAAAGAAAAACACATCGCCGCGATGCTGGGGGATTTCCTGCTGCTCGAAGAACTGCGAGCCGCGGCTGTTGAGGCACACCAGCAGTTCGTGGATGTCGTGCGTGTGGTTGGGCCTGTGGTCGTCGCGGCTGACGCCGATCCGGAAACAGTGGAACGGCGTGGAGGGAAATCGATGCTGGATAATTGAGGACGACATTGCCGTGATTCTCGATGAAAACA
This sequence comes from Phycisphaeraceae bacterium, assembly GCA_020848195.1. Classification (GTDB taxonomy): domain Bacteria; phylum Planctomycetota; class Phycisphaerae; order Phycisphaerales; family Phycisphaeraceae; genus JADLAP01. The sequence continues at coordinate 5,048 of JADLAP010000037.1, read as the reverse complement.
GACATAGTGTACACGACAAATCAGATAATCAAGGATACAAAACGGATTTCACAGGAAGACGCAGGCGGGTTCGGATGGTCATAATGCCGGTTTTCCCGTGGAAGCGGAAAGCCTATGGACAAGTTGCGCGTGGTTGTGGCCGGTTGCGGGTCCATCAGCGGCCTGTGGTTCAACGCGATGAAGGACCGGACGGACGCCGAGGTGGTCGGGCTGATGGACATTTCCCGTGAAGCCGCCGGGAAGCGGGCCACGGACTTCAATCTGTCCCAGGCGGTGATCGAGACGGACCTGGCGACCGTGCTGGAGAAGACGAAGCCGGACGCCGTGTTCGACTGCACCATTCCCGAAGCGCACAAGAGCGTGACGCTGACGGCCCTGCGCCACGGCTGCCACGTGCTGGGCGAGAAGCCGATGTCCGACACGATGGCCAATGCCCGGGAGATGCTGCACGCGGCGAAGGCGGCGGGCAGGACGTACGCGGTGATGCAGAACCGCCGCTATCTGCCGGGCATCATCGCGGCAAAGCAATTCCTCGACAGCGGCCGGATTGGACGGATCACCACCGTGCACTGCGACTTCTTCCTCGCCCCGCACTTCGGCGGTTTCCGCGACAAAATGCAGCACCCGCTGCTGCTGGACATGTCGATCCACACGTTTGACCAGGCGAGGTATCTCACCGGCCGGTCGCCTCTGACGGCGATGGCGCATGCGTGGAACCCGCCGGGATCGTGGTACGCCGGCGACGCCTCGGCCGTGGCGATCTTCGAGATGAACCACGACACCGTCTACTGCTACCGCGGAAGCTGGTGCAGCGAAGGCATGAACACGACATGGGAATGCGCCTGGCGATTCATCGGCGACAAAGGCACGATGACGTGGGACGGCGGGGAAACCTTCCACGCCCAGATCGTCACGGAAGAACCCGGCTTTTCCCGCAAAACCACGGACCTGGCCGTGCCCTTCGACCGCGAAGCCGTGAAACACCAGGGCCACGCCGGCTGCATCGACGAGTTCATCCGCTGCGTGCTGGAAGAACGGACGCCGCAGACCGTCTGCACGGACAACATCCAGAGCCTGTCGATGGTGCACGGCGCGATCGCCGCCGCGGCGCAGGGCCGGCGGGTGGCGTGCGAAACCGTGTGACGCGCATCACCGGCTACGAACACGCCCGGCAGTATTCCCAGGGCAAATACCTCGGCGCGGATGCCGTGGTTCAGGCATGACCCAAGGATTTGAGGCTCCTATGAACAACCCTCTTCGCGTACTGATCTGGAACGAATACCGGCACGAAAAACGCAACGAAACCGTTCGGGCCATATACCCGCAAGGCATTCACGGCGCCATTGCCGAGGGCTTTGCCGGCGCGACGGATGTGATCGTGAAGACCGCCACGCTGGACGAGCCGGAGCAGGGGCTGAGCGAGCAAGCCGTGGCGAGCACGGACGTGCTGGTCTGGTGGGGGCACACGGCGCACCGCGAGGTGCAGGACGCCGTGGTGGACCGCGTGCAGAAGCGGGTGCTGGAGGGCATGGGGCTTGTGGTGCTGCATTCGGGCCATTTTTCCAGAATTTTCAAGCGGCTGATGGGCACGAATTGTTCGCTGATGTGGCGCGATGAGAACGAAAAGCAGCGCATCTGGACGATCGAGCCGGGCCATCCGATCGCGGCGGGACTGCCCGAACATTTCGAGCTGGACCACGAGGAGATGTACGGGGAACGGTTTGATGTGCCGCCTCCGGACGAGGTGGTGTTCCTCGGCTGGTTCCAGGGTGGCGAGGTGTTCCGCACCGGCTGCTGCTGGCAGCGCGGGCACGGCCGGGTGTTCTACTTCCAGCCGGGCCACGAAACGTATCCGACGTATCACAACGCCAACGTGCTGAAGGTGATCGCCAACGCCGTGCGCTGGGCTGCGCCGCGGGTGATGCTGCCCGACGCGCTGCGGAACGTGCCCGCGCTGGAGCCGCTGTCGCAGACTCGGTGACGCGCGGCGGAAACTTTCGGGGAATGGTCAGGGCGAGCGCATATGGATTTTACGAGCCGCGACCGTCAGGGAGCGGACGACCTTCTGCCACCTGGGGTGCTGAATTTTGCGTTGCATCCCCGCATCCGCAGGCGGTCCGCTCCCTTACGGTCGCGGCTCGTCATACCTGATTTTTCATATGCGTTCACCCTGGGGGGAATGGTTCCACACGCGAGGGCAGTTTGCCCGCGGCAAAGAACGAGCATGAACCTTACGCGCCTGCGGTCAGGGCAATCAGTTGATCGAGCGTGTCGCGGGCGTGGCCCTGATCGATGGCTTGCGCGGCGAGGTGGAAGCCGTGGGCGAGGTCGGGTGCGATGTCGGCGACGACGAGGGCGGCGGCGGCGTTGAGGGCGACGATGTCGCGCGCCGGGCCGGGGACGCCGGCGAGGACTTCGCGGACGATCCGCGCGCTGTCGCCGGGCGAGTCGGCTTTCAGAGCCTGAAGGTTGCCGGGGGCCAGGTCCAGCGACGAAGCGGGCCACGAGCAGGTTTCCACTTCGCCGTGGCGGACGATGGTGATGTGGGACATGCCCCAGGTGGTCAGTTCATCGAGGCCCTGGCCGTGGACGACCATGGCGTGTTCCGTGCCGAGCCTGGCCAAGACATGGGCGATGGTTTCCGCCAGTTCGGGTGCGAAGACGCCGACGACCTGCCGCGTGGCGCCGGCGGGATTGGTCAGCGGGCCGAGGATGTTGAAGACGGTGCGGAAGCCCAGGGCCTGGCGGACGGGCATGGCGTGTTTCATGGCCGGGTGATGGTTCGGCGCGAAGCAGAAGCAGATGCCCGCGACGTCGAGGCATCGGGTCAGCGTTTCCGGGGGCACGGTCAGGGTGACGCCGAGGCATTCGAGCACCTGGCTGGAGCCGGAGGAACTGGTGACGGAGCGGTTGCCGTGTTTGGCCACGGCGACGCCCAGCGGTCTGCCGGCGGCTGCGGCGACGAGGGCGGCAGCGGTGGAGATGTTGAACGTGCCGCCGTGATCGCCTCCGGTGCCGCAGGTGTCGATGACGCGCAGGCCGGGAGGCACGACGACGGGGACGACATGGCGTCGCATGATGCGTGCCGCGCCGGTCAGTTCGTCCACGGTGGGGCCTCGAAACTGAAGCAGGGTCAGCAGGGCCGCGATCTGCGGCTGCGAGGCCTGACCCGTCATGATCAGCTCGAATGCCTCTTCCGCCTGCTGTTGCGAAAGCGTGTTGCCGGCCATCAGTTCAGTCAGGAGATGTTTCATGGCGAGCAACCTGACCCGTGGCCGCGGAACGGTTCGTCGTCCAGGGCGGTGAAGGTGGCGATCAGAGCATTTCCGTCAGCAGCAGCAGGGCGGCGGCGACGAGGACCATGAAGGCCAGGATCTGGGCGCTGAGCAGGGCAGCCTGTCGGGGCAGTTCGCTCAGATGCTCCAGCTTGATCGTTTTGTAGACCACGCTGATGGCGATCACCAGCGGCAGCAGCATCGCCAGCCACTGTTCATGCAGAGGCAGGGGGTCGAGGAAGGGCCTGTACGCCAGCAGGGGCAGCAACAGAGCGGGCGCGGCGACAGGAGGCGGATCGGCGGGCCGGGCGGGACCGGCGTGATCTTTGCCGGCATCCTTGGCGGAACGGGGTTGACGATAGACCACGTCAAGGAGGGCCAGCAGGTTGAGCAGGCCAGCCAGGGCGGTGTAGAGGATGCCCTGTTCATTGACCCGGCCGTAGCTGGGTTCGTAGGCGTAGGGCCGGTCGGGCGAGGGCTTGCCGTCGATGAACCGGAGCTTCTGATGGTTGAGGTAGGCGTTGGCGGCCAGGGAGGGGCCGACGAGCACCTGGCCGAGGAACCATGCGGGATGTTCCTGCTGATCGAAGACGCAGATTCCGCCGATAAGAAAGCCACCGAGCCAGAGCGAGCCGATGGTGACGGCGAGGATGATGGCGCGGGTTTTCTGGCCGATCAGGGCATGTCCAAGACCGGGGACAACCCACCCGGCGATGGCGGCCCAGGGATGCCAGGTCGGTTCGGATTCCACGTGTGGGTTCTTCATGCGTTCAGGGCCTTGGCGGCTGAGGTTGTTGAAAAACCAGGCCCGGCGCCAGAAATCAATTGACAAAGCCACGCCGACCGATAGTGTAACCGGCTAAATTGACCCCGCCAAACGGTTCCTGGAGTTGCCGGTCTCGGCTTTTTCCCGTTTTCGCTTGTTCACCCTGTGGAGGTTATGACGATGTCCGACACCACCCTTGTCACCGTTTTGAATGACGTTTCGGCGGCCTCTGACGTCTGGGGCATGTCCTGGCACGACAACTTTGTCGCCGCCAAGGACGAGGACCTTGAGGACGAAGGCTTTGTGGACGATGAAGACGACGAGGACGACGACTTCCTCGACGACGACGACGAAGAAGAATTCTTCGACGACGACGATGAGGATTTTGACGACGACGACGACGATGACGAGGACGACGACCTGTTCGATGACGACGAAGCATGAAGCTCCTCGGCCTTGGGGTGTAAGAATGGCCGAGGGCACAAGCAGGAGCCAGGCCATGGATACGCAGGATCCCCAGACGTCGGTCGATCAACGCGAGTATGAAGGTCCGGATCGCCGGGAATCGGTGGTGGACCGTCGGCTGGAAGAGACCGGATTGGAACGCAGGCGCGGCCCCGGCCGGCGACGTTCCGACTTCGTCAAAGCCGCCGAAGAAGGCCAGATGACGCGGGAGCAATTCCTGTTCGTCATGGCTGTCGATGCTTACAAACGGGTGAACCAGAAGCCTTATCCCACGTGGACCGAGGTGCTGGAAGTCATTCGCAAGCTCGGCTACCGCAAGACCAGTCCGTCCCAGTTGGGTCTGGATAACGTCGAAGACTGGACCGAATCGCCCGACGCCCCGGCCTTCGCCGCCCCCGTGGCGGAAACGGATCAGCCGGAGGATGAGGACGACGTGGCGTAAAGTTGCGAAATGACCGAAGGTCCAAAATCTGAATGACAAATGACAAGACCGGATTTTTTCGTTTCGTCATTCGGGTTTGGTCATTCGGTCATTGATGTCG
>JADLAP010000036.1 GCA_020848195.1 Phycisphaeraceae bacterium | reverse complement strand
CGGGCGGTGCTGCGGCAGACGCTGGAGCAGACGATCGACTGGGTGATTGTCCAGGTGCGGGAAAATCGCTGGAATGATCGGGAAATCAAGGCTCATTTGGCCCTAAAGTGAAAATGCAAAAGTTCAGATGTAATTCAAAGACGCGACAAGTCGCGGCGCTACGTCGTGCGACACCCTACATGCTGTTGCCTTTGCCGCACGGGCGACTATCGTGATGCCATGAATCCATCGTGGCGCATGCATCAGATCGACGTGGCGGGGAACGAGCGGGATCTGCTGGGCCGGGAGTGGCTGCTGACCAACGGGACCGGCAGTTACGCCATGGGCACGCTGCCGGGGGTGAACACCCGGCGGTATCACGGGCTGCTGGTAGCGGCGACGCGGCCTCCGGTGGGCCGGCGGGTGCTGCTCAACCAGATGCTCGAACAACTGGTGATCCAGTCGCCGGAGGGGGCGCAGATCGTCGATCTGTCGTCGTGTGCGTTCCGCGACGATCACGGCCAGACGATCACCGCGCCGCAGGGCGTACATCTGCTTCGCCGGTTCGACCGCGGCCTGTCCGTGGCGTGGGCGTATGCGTGGGGCCATGTGGAATTCGTGCGGGAAGTGACGCTGCACTGGGGCGAGCCGGCGGTGACGGTGCGCTACGTCGTGGCGGGTCTGGCTCCGAAGGAACAAGCCACGCTGCGACTTCAGCCGCTGGTGACGCTGCGCGACTTCCACGGCCTGCCCCGGCACCTGTCCAGCGACGACGATGTGAAGGTCAGCGTACACGACGGCGGCAAGGCGGTGACGCTCCAGCGCTGGGACACCAAGCTGACGTTGCAGTGCCTCAGCGGGTTCTGGCGGCCGCGGTCGGACTGGTGGTTCGGCCTGCATTACCCCATGGAAGCCGAGCGGGGCCTGGACCACACGGAAGACGGATTTGTCCCTGGCGCGTTCGAGCAGGACATCGTTTCCGGTTCACCCACGGAGGTGCTGTTCACGGCGGTTCTCGGCGACCAGCCGGTGGAAGCCAAGCCGGAGCCGGACGCGAAGCTGCGGCATCTGCAGCCGATCCGCGATCGCCTAGGCTCGCTGCTGCCGGCGGACCTGAGCGATCTGGACGCGATGTTCGCGGTGGCCGGCGACGACTTCGTGGCCCATCGCACGGCAGGCGACAAAACGTTGTCCACCATTCTGGCGGGATATCCGTGGTTTGCCGACTGGGGCCGGGACACGTTCATCGCGCTGCCGGGCCTGATGCTCGAAACCGGGCGTCACGCCGAGGCGCACGACACGCTGCGGGCGTATGCGTCGGTGATTCAGGACGGCCTGGTTCCCAACCGCTTCGACGACTACGACGCTTCCGCCGGCGGCGCGCACTACAACAGCGTCGACGCCAGCCTGTGGTACATCCGTGCCGCGCTGCTGTACATGAACGCCACGAAAGATCAGCAGGCGTGGAACGACTGGCTGGGCGCGGCGATCCGCAAGATCATCGAGGGCTACATCCGCGGGGCCGGGCCTGACATCCGCATGGCGGGCGACGGCATGATCGTCGCCGGCAACGTGCATACGCAACTGACGTGGATGGACGCCAAGTGCGACGGCGTGGTCTTCACGCCCAGGCAGGGCAAGGCGGTGGAGATCAACGCCCTGTGGCATCACGCGCTGGCGGGCGTGAGCGAACAGATCAAGGATTCCGACCGGGCCGCGTCGCAGCACTACCGCAAGCTCAGCGAGCGGATTCGCCGGTCGTTCATCAAGGTGTTCTGGGACGACGATCTGAACTGTCTGCGGGACCATGTGTGGACGAGCGAGGACGGCAGCGAGGAGCACGCGGATCGGTCGATCCGACCGAACCAGATTTTCGCCGCCAGCCTGGAATATTCGCCGATTCCCCGCACGCGGCAGCGACAGGTGGTGCAGGCGGTGAAGGATCGTCTGCTGACGCCGGTGGGCCTGCGGACGCTGACGACGTGCGACCGTCACTACCACGGCCAGTACACCGGCGGCCCGTTCCAGCGCGACGAGGCATATCACCAGGGCACGATCTGGCCGTGGCTGATGGGGCCGTATGCCGAAGCCGTGCTGCGCGCGGGCCAGTTCTCCGCCGAAGCCAGGGCCGAAGCGAGGCAGGCCATCGAACCGCTGATCGCCGAGCTGCGTGGTCCGGGCCTCGGCCAGCTTCACGAAATCCACGAAGCCGACGCCCCGCACCGCGCGGTAGGCTGCATGGCCCAGGCGTGGAGCATCGGCGAACTGATCCGCGTGCTGGCCCTGCTGCACTCGCCGGGCAAAGCGGCGTCATGACATGAAACGCGTCACATCCGCCATGATGATGATGATGGTGTCCGCGCTCGGCCTGACTGGGTGTGAGTCGCTGTCCAATCCCGGCGCGTTCGATCGGCTCCTGACGCTTTCCTCCGTCAGCGGCAAACTCGGCAGCGGCGTGCCGCGGTACTACGACGAACATCCCCGCACGCCCGTCGAAGGCGACCCGCCGGCCCGTTCATTGCCCGCCGGACCAAACACTGAACTGGGCGCCTTCGGATCGGTTGCCAATCCGTCATCAGATGGCTACCATGGCGACGTTTCATCGTCCGAGCACCCGTAGCTCAATTGGATAGAGCGGCGGCCTACGGAGCCGCAGGTTGTAGGTTCGAGTCCTACCGGGTGTATTTCCTTTCAGTTGATCGAAGTCGGCCGGTTCACGGGCAGTGACCGTAATGGGTATGCCCTTGACGCCACTTGCACCCGCATTGTTCACGCAAGCCCCAGGACGAGTTTTCGAGTCCTGGGGGTTCTGAAAGGGCATGACCCCCACGGCTCGAAGACTCGCCATGGGGCTTGCGACGGCAACGGTTCCGATCCAGGAGATTGCCAGATCGCGGCGCTGGTGGAGTCAAGGGGATACCCCTTGTGAGCGTTGATCCGTTACGTGGTCCGCGAGGCACCACGCACGGACGGCGACATCCCTTCGGGCACGCTTCGGGCCATCCTTCGCAACGCCGGGCTACAATGACCGCAAGGAGCCACTGACATGCGGTATCCCGTTGCACTTATCCCCGAACACGACGGCAGGTACTCGGTGGTCTTTCCAGATCTGCCGGGCTGCAACACATGTGGCGAGGACCAGGCGGACGCCTTGGCGATGGCTCGGGATGCCGTGGATGGGTGGTTGGAAGCCATGGCCGAAAATGGGCTTTCGATCGCCGATCCGACGCCGATCGAAAGCCATGTCCGACGCGATCCGCAGACATTCCGCAACGCGATGTGGGTGTTCATCGACGTGCGGACGCCGCAGGCCACGGTCTGATCGGTGGGTCGCCGGGTTGCCCACGGGACACGACATGACCCGGAAAACCATCTTCAGCGACATGAAGCGGAAATGGCTTCGTTACGCGCATCCATCTGCGCCGTGACGCCTTCCGGTTCACCCGCGGCAGTCCGCCAGGTGGGGTAAGGCAGCGCGTACGGCAACTCAAGGCTTGACCGAACCGAATGACCGAATGACCAAGACCGAATGACGAATGAAAAGGCCGACTTTTCGGCGTTTCGTCATTCGGGTTTGGACATTCGGTCATTGGATCCGGTCGAGGTTCAAGTGGCCATAGGTGCTCACCCTGCGGGGGATGTGCCGGGTGGTGTGGGTTCGTCACGACGTTGCCGCGGCGGTCATGGATGCGGGCACGGGCATGGGCATCGGCATGGGCACCGGGCTGGGGATGGGGCGTGTGGCCGGGAAAGGCCTGGGGAACTGGGGCATGGTCTTGCCGCGGCGTGCCATGACGACGCGACGGTACTGGCCGAAGTTGGCGGCGGCGGCGTCGAAGGCCGGCAGGCTGCTGACCAGGGCGCAGGACACGGCGGCGAGGTAGGGCAGCGACTGCAACGCCATGCAGACCAGCCAGACCACGGAGTGGGCGTTGTCGATGTGGGGACGTGTGGCCCAAACGCCGAACAGGCCGGCCCAGAGCAGCCCGAGCAGAATGGATTCATCCCGCGCCATGGCCAGGCTGCGGAAAAGGGCGGACTGGTTCTGGCACTTGGGCGTGCGACCGAAGGGCCTGCGGGTCGTGACCATGCTGTAGATGCAGGAGACGCCGATGGTGTAGGTCAGACCCAGCCCGGCGACACAGGCGGCCACGCTCTGACGCCAGGAGCAGGGAACCCGCCTGCGATACAGCCAGATGGAGCGGATCAGGTTGAACGGCGTAATCAGCAGCACCGGCATGGCGAAGGCGGCCGAGGGCATCATGAAGTAGCGGGGGAAGAAGGTCATCAGTCCCGCGCCCAGCAGCAGCAGCAGGGTGAAGATCAGGTGCAGGCTGTCGCCAATCCAGGGCAGCCAGCCGGCGATGAAGTGGTAGCGCTGGGCGAGGGTCAGGCTCTGGCCGGCGACGGGGG
>JADLAP010000035.1 GCA_020848195.1 Phycisphaeraceae bacterium | reverse complement strand
GTCCTTGCGGAGGTCGATGCCTTCCTGCTTCTTGAACTCGTCGGCAAGGAAGTCGATCAGCCGCTGGTCCCAGTCATCGCCGCCGAGGTGGGTGTCGCCGTTGGTGGAAAGGACTTCGAAGACGCCGTCGCCGACGTCGAGGATGGAGATGTCGAACGTGCCGCCGCCGAGGTCGAAGACGGCGATCTTGCCGCCTTTTTTCTTGTCCATGCCGTAGGCCAGCGCGGCGGCGGTCGGCTCGTTGATGATGCGCTCAACCTTGAGGCCCGCGATCTGGCCCGCTTCCTTGGTGGCGGTGCGCTGCGAGTCGTTGAAGTACGCGGGAACGGTGATGACCGCCGTCTCGACCTTTTCGCCGAGGTAGTCTTCGGCGGTTTTCTTGAGGTCCTGCAGGATCATCGCGGAGATTTCCTGCGGGGTGTATTCCTTGTCGCGGATGCTGACGCGAACGGGGTCATTGGCCCCGCCGGTGACGGCATAGGGGACGATCTTCTCTTCGGACTGCACTTCGCCGTGGCGGCGACCCATGAATCGCTTGATCGAATAGACCGTATTCCGGGGATTGGTCACCTGCTGATGTTTGGCGGGCTGGCCGACGAGGCGTTCGCCCTTGTCGGTGAAGGCGACGATGGAGGGCGTGGTGCGGGCGCCCTGGGCGTTGATGAGCACCTTGGGCTGGCCGGCTTCCGTGATGGCGACGACGGAGTTGGTCGTGCCGAGGTCGATGCCGATGGTCTTGGACATGTTGATAACCGCCTTTCGAGGCCGATCGGGAACGCACGACAACTGGCCGGGCGTTTCGACGCCAACGGGTGGGGGAGCAAAGGAAATGCCATGTTGGACGGGGAAAAAGCATGATTTTCAGGCCGGCGACCTGCCACGACGGCGCATTGGCGGCTTTGGCCTGCCAAAACGGCAAACGGAGGGACGTGGACCATGCGGAAGCCTTTTCGCGGGAAAAATGATGCAACGAGCGCCTTTTCCCTTGATTTTTGCTGCGAAAAGCTCACAATCCGCGATACATCCACCAGAATCGAACGTAAAATGTCCGTTCGAGGGTTGGAAAAGTCGGTCACGGCACGATGCGAGACGCCATTGCAAGGAGAGCAACGACATGGCCAAGACAGCAGCAGCCGCCACGAAGAAACCCATGACCAAGAGCGAGGTGTATGCCTCAATCGCCGAAAGCACCGGTTTGTCGAAGAAGCAGGTCGCCGGCGTGTTTGACGCCCTGACCGACTGCATCAAGAAGAGCCTGACCAAGGGCGCCGGCGTGTTCGCCGTCCCCGGTCTGTGCAAGATGACCGTCAAGAAGAAGCCGGCGACGAAGGCTCGCAAGGGCCGCAACCCGTTCACCGGCGAAGAGATCACCATCAAGGCCAAGCCGGCGAGCAAAGCCGTCCGGATTCGGCCTCTCAAGAGCCTGAAAGAAATGATCGCCTGATTCACGTCGGACGCCGGGGCCTGGAGCACCGGCGTCCCAGCCTTTTCCCACGCATCGCACCGTGACATTGCTGAACCCCTGGCAAGCTCCGAAGCCAGGGGTTCTTCTTTTCACCCGGAAGTCCGTCAGCATGTCGGGAAATGACCGAATGTCCAAGCCCGAATGACGAAGTACATGCCTTGTTCCAGCCGCGGGCAAACTGCCCGTGCGTCTTCTCATTCGTCATTCGGGTTTCGACCTTCGGGCATTGACGGGTTGTTCCGCTTCCCTTTCGGGAGTGTCTTCACCGCGATACACTCTCCGCCCATGCTTGCCGTTGGAATCATCTGCGGTCTGGCGTCGGCGACGGCGCAGTCGACGTCGTACGTCTTTTCCCGGCGTTACGTCGGGCCTCGTCATGATGGGGCTGTTCAGTTGCTCGTGCTGTCGCATGTCATTCAGGGCGCGGTGTCGCTGCCGCTGCTGGTGCTGACCCTCATGCTGGTTCAGCCCGCAATTCCCGCCCAACCGGCCCCGATGCTTCTGTCCCTGCTGGGCAACGCAGGATTTTACATCGTGGGGCAGATGGGATTGTTCATTGCCCTGCGGCACACGCAGCCGTCGCGGGTGTCGCCGATGCTGGGACTGAAGGTGCTCGTCCTGGCGGGCCTGACGGTGGGACTGCTGCATGACACGCTGACGGGCTGGCAGTGGGCCGGGGCCGCGCTGTGCGCCGCCGCGGCCTGGGCGCTCAACGGAACCGGTGGCAGCATTCCACGCAAAGCGCTGGCGGCGTTGTCGATGACCATCGCCGGCTACAGCCTGTCCGACTTCTGCATCCGCCTGTTCATCGACTCCATGGCTGCGACGCCGAGGCTGCAGGCGGGCATGATCTGCGTGTTCGCCTGCTATGTCGTCAGCGGCGTATCGGGGGTGGCGATGCTTCCATGGTTTGGCTCGCGTCGTCTGGCGGACTGGCGCGATGCCGTGCCCTTCGCGGTCGCGTGGTTCATCAGCATGTGTCTGCTTTACGTCTGCTTCGCCCTGCTGGGCATCGTCTTCGGCAACATCATGCAAAGCACGCGGGGGCTGATTTCCATCGGCATGGGCGCGATGCTGGCGCACCTGGGCCATCACCATCTGGAGCAGAAGCTGCCGCGCGGCGTGCTGGTGGGCAGACTCATCGCTGCCGTGCTCATGACGCTGGCGGTGGGGCTGTTTGTGTGGAAGTAACGTCAGCGCAGGCTGACCGGGATCAGTCGATCTGCTCGACGGGCAGCGGCGGACGCGGCGGCGGGCCGGTGGGTTTCGGTGGCGGTGGCGCGGGAGGCCCCGGCGGCTTGGGCGGCGGCGGCGGTGGACGCGGCGCGTCGCAGTAGCAGTCCGGCGGCAGGGGAACCTTCCAGACTTCCGCGGTCTTCTTCGGTTCCCAGCCGGCGGGGATGCCGATTTCGTCGGCGATCTTGCGGGCTTCCACGTAAATCTCGTAACTGTCCGGATAGACCCAGAACTTGGCGTATTTGTTGGCGCTGTTGGCGGAACGGACGGTGCCCTGGAACCGCGAGTTGCCCGCCTTGATCGCGTTCATATCTTCGCCGGTGTCTTCCAGACGCTTGATCACCATATGGGGAACGCGCCCGATGACTTCGACGTCGATGTCGAGGAACGGCTTGCCGATGTTCTGCTTTTCGAAGAAGGACTTGACCTTCTCCGCATCGTAACCGCCGAGGTTGTCCTTGCCTTCGGGAATCTTCGGCAGCGACTTCATGCGTTGTTCGATCAGTTTCATCCACTGGCCGATTTCAACGTCCACGATGCGGTTGTACTGACAGATGACCAGAAGGTCCGTCGCGCCGGGGGGGGCCTGGCGTGGGTTGGGCACACGGACGTCGATGGCGTCTGGGGCCGCCACCACGGGCGTGTTGTCCAACTGCCCCTTGATCTGCTGAATCCTGGCCATCGCCTCGTTGACTTTTTTCTGCGCCTCCGCGGCTTCCTTGCGTTTGTCTGCCAGGGTCTGCTGAAGCTTGGGCATGTCGATGTCGCTTTTCTGCGTCTTCATCCAGGCCGTCAGCTCTTCAATCTTTTTCCGCAGGTCGGACAGTTCCAGGCGATTGGGGTCCGCCTGGGGCAGATAGTCGTCCCATTTGAGTTTGAGTTCGAGGATCAGTTTCTTGAGTTTTTCCAGCTCTTCCTTGGCCTTATTCAATTCATCCATGCTGGCCAGGGACTTTGACTGCATCTCCTGAATGCGTTTGGTGGCTGCGGGAACGCCGATGATGGCGACGACGAGCATGATGAGCAGGATGCCCAGCACGTTGGTGAGCGTGTCGAGCAGCGAGTCCAGGTTCATGTCTTCGACGGCGTGTTTCTTGCGTTTCATGGCAGTGATGCTTTAGCCACAGATACACACAGATGAACACAGATAAAGCCAAATGCCCAATCAGTTATTTATATGTGGATTTCTTCTTGTGTTCATCTGTGTTTATCTGTGTGCATCTGTGGCTACAAAAAATTACTTGGGCTTGAACATGCTCAGGTCGATTTTGCCTTGTCCGGGCGCGGGGAGTTTGCCGTTGGGGGCCCAGCGTTGTCGGGCCAGGGCGCTGGCGTACTGGTAGGTCTGGATGCCGTCGGGCCGGACGAGGAAGGTGATCACGTGGGTCTTGGCCTGGTTGGAGATGCGTTCGCACAACAGGGCGAACTGGGGATTGGCGGCCATGGCGTTGTAGGGAACGGCGGTCGGTTCCGCGCCTTCGTAGATGACGATGCCGGTGGCGTTGCATTCGACGAAGGTGGGGATCAGGCCCTTGCCGGTGCCGGTGGGGACGATGCGAACCTCCGCGGCCGGCGGCGGCTCCTTGCGATCCTTCAACTCCTTTTCCAGTTCCGCGATCTGTTTGAGCAGATCGGCCATCTCCGTGGTCAGGGTCTTGATCTGCTCCTCCAGCGATTTGATCTCAGCCAGAATCTTGATGCTGTCCGCTTCAAGCTGATCCTTGCCTTCCAGCGTGGATTTCTGGAGCTGCTGCATCTGGAGCAATTGGGCCTTGGCTTCCTCCAGGGCTTTGCGGATCAGTTCCGCTTCATCGATCAGTCTCTGGAGTTCCTCTTTCTTGCGCTGTTCCTCGTCCAAATCGTGCTTGACGGCTTCAAGTTCGGAGCCGCGGAGCATGGCTTCGAGCTGGTCCGGCGGCATGGAGCTTAAGGTGATGCCCACGAGCAGCAGCGTCAGCACCCCGATCAGGCATACGAGGATGCTGAGAAAGGGGAAGAGCGACATGCTGGTTTCTTCTTGTGCTTTACGCGCCATGTCAAAGCTCTGGGTGAACGATCAGCACCAGCCGCGAAAGTCAGGAGAGCCGGACTTTCGCGGGTTGAGGCACGGAATTCAACGTTTGCCGCCGAAGAACCAGCCGCGGCGGGGCTGCTCGATCTTGGCTTCGATCACGACATTCTGTTGCCCGAGCTTTTCGAGCACGCCATTGAGCGACGCCAGACCGGTTTCCAGCGCGGTGAAGTACTGCTTGATGTTGTCGGCCGCGGCGTTCATCTGCTGGGCGATCTGCTGCTGACCCGCCACCGCCTGGTCCGTCATGCCGCCCAGCGCGCCGCCGATCACTTCCACCAGCTTGCCCAGGTTCTGCTCCACCAAGCCCTGATGCTGCGCCATGCGCTCGTCCATCGCCTGGAGCTGCTGCTGCATCATCGCCTGCAGCAACTCGGACTGCTGCTGACGCAACTGGTCGGTCTGTCCCGCCATCTGCTGCTGGAACTGGGACGAGAGCTTGACAATGGCTTCCTGATGTTCCTGGGCCCGCTGCGCCACGCCGTCGGCCTGGGCAATGATGACGTTGCCCACTTCCTCCAACCGCTGCACCTGCTCCGACTGCATTTTGGTCAGGGCGTCCTGCACCGTGTTGATCTGCTGCATGCTGGCGGTCTGCTTGGCGGAGATGGTGGTGATGGCCCTGCTGACCACCTCCATGTTGTCGCCATGCTTGGCCTGCAGGTCCTGATGGATGCGTTCCCAGCTCTGGGCGATGCGGTCGCTGAGACTGGTGCCGAGGAGTTCGAGCTTCTTACCCCACGACAGGAGTTCCGCCTGATGCGGTACGAACGCGGCGTCCACGGCCTTGCGGATCTGCTTGACGCTCTCGGCTGTGCCCGCGTCAACCTGTCCGGCGTCGTTGAGCCGCTTGAGCACGTTTTCGTTGCAGTATTCATCCACCCAGCCCAGCAGGCCGTCTTCCTTCTTGGACAGCCAGTCCGCGACGAGTTTCAGACCGAAGGCCATGACCAGAGCGACCAGGGTGGTGTCGAACGCCGTGCTCAGACCGCCGGAAACGGACTTGAGCGATTCCTTGAGTTTGCTCATGTCGTCGGCCGCTTCCAACGCGCCGGAGAAACCGGCGACGGCCTGACCGATACCAATAACCGTTCCGATGAAGCCGAGGATGGGAATGGCCCAGATGCTGAACTTGATCATCATGTAGCTGCCGACGACGGCGTTGGCGTCCAGGTCCGACTGGGCCGACATCAGCGACGCCACTTCCGAGTTGTTTTTCCGGACGCGGAAGTGCTGCAGGCCGCGAAGTACGCGGTTGGCCAGAAAGCTGTACGTGTTGCCCAACGGCAATCCCTGGACATTTTTGATGAAGAGGTCCACATTGTCGGGCGTGATCTCATCCGCCAGTTCCGTGGGCAGCAGATCAAAGAGCATGAAGTCGCGTTGTTTGTCCAGTTTCCTGATCTTGGCCACAAGAATGAAGATCGCCCACCACATGAAGAAGGTTTCGACATAGGGAACCCAGCCGCGGGAGATAAACAGCTCGGAGTAGTAGTTCTTGGGCAAGACGAACATCAAGACATAGAAAAGGATGGTTAAGACCAGACCGAGGAGGCTGGTCCACACCATGCTGACGTCGGAACCGTTGTCATCGGATTCCGCATTTTTGCCCTTGCCGGACTTGTCCTCCGGCTTGCCGGGGGCTTTGGCGTCGGCCTTGTCCTTGCCCGGGGCGGCGGGCGTAGCGGCTCCGGAGGCAGCGGCGGCTGGCAAACCGGCGGGCGAGCCTGGTTTGCCGGTCGGCCGAGTCGCGGTGCCGGTTTCGAGCCGCGACGCATCCATGTCCGCCAAATCCAGCGGTGGTTCCGTCGCCTTCGGCGCCGCAGGTACCTGCACCGTGTTGTGGCAGTAAGGACATCGCGCCTTGCGCCCGGCATGCTCTTCACTGACCTTCAGCGTTTTTCCGCAGTGTGAACAGGCATACTTGAAATACATCCGTATCTCTCCTCCCAAACAAACGTCGTGACCCTATGCAATCCGATCGCCGCTCAGCCGGGTCGCCGCCATGCGAGTCCGGCCGGGATATCTGACTATCTGCAGGGATTCCATCACTGCTTCGCCGTCGTCCTGTCGGGTCAGCCCGTGATGCGGGGCATCTTTCCGACACATCATAACCATGCTGTTCGTCTCGTCCTCGGAGGACCGATTGTCGGTTCCTCCACGCTGCCCGGATGCAAACCATTGTATCGTCACGAATTCAGCTTGCAGTAGCAAGCGTGATGTTTCGGAAAATGCGCCCGGGGGTGTGCCCAGAATTCCGGGGGGCAGCCCTCCAGAGCGCGCACGCAGTAAGCGGGTCTTGCCGCATCCACGGAGGTCACCCAAAACCCGCTTACTGCGTGCGCGGCTCTGTTGAGACCGTCCGGAAGCGGGCGACAACCCTCGATTCCCGCTTGCTACCATATCGCCCATGGCTGTTCCGCTGACTGTGATCATCTGCTGCGCCAATGTCGCCGATACGCTGGAGGCGGCATGCACGTCCGTGGCCTGGGCGGATGAACTGATCGTCGTCGACTCCGGCTCCACGGACGCCACCTCTCAGATCGCTCAGCGTTACGCACATCGCTATGTGGTCGAACCCTGGCGCGGGCACAGCGGCCAGAAGCGGTTCGCCGCGGAATTGGCCAAACATGACTGGATTTTCTTCCTCGATGGCGATGAGGAATGCTCGCCGGAGCTGGGCCGCGAGTTGGCCGCGCTCTCCTCAACCGAACTGGAGCGTTACGACCTGATGCTCACGCCGCGGCGGAATTATGTCATGCGGAAACGGGTTCGTGCGTGGTGGCCGGACGAGCTGACGCGGGTGTTTCATCGCCGGCGGTGCGGGTGGTCGGATGAGGTGCTGCACGATACGCGGTCGGCTTCCGATCCATCCCGGGTGCGCAGGCTGCGGGGCTGGATCATCCACAAGCGGCTGAGCGACGCGGGCTTCAGCGACTACTTCAGCGGACAGCGCCTCGATGGCCGGCTGCTTCCCGTGGCCATGCAGATGCACCAGCGGGGCAAGCGATGCCACTGGTGGGATCTGGCGCTTCGGCCCGGCTTGGCCTTCTTCAAATCCTACGTGATCAAACGCGGGTTTCTCGACGGCACGTTCGGCCTGCTGATGGCGCAGAAATCCGCCGTCAGCACGCAACTGAAATACGCCGCGTTGTGGGCGGTGCAGCACCGATGTCACGGCAAGTCGGATCAGGACAAAGCCGGCGTGGCCAGGTGAACCGGGGCGGATGATCCCGTCACCGAGTGCAGCAGTTCTTCCAACTGATCGACATGGCGTTTCATGCTGAGCTGGTCCGCCAGGCCGGCGCAGGCATCGCGGCAGCGCTGACGTTCCTCCGGATTCATCAGCGCGATCATGGCGTCAGCCAGCGCGTTGATGTGATCCGGACGCTCGATGACTCTGCCGCGTGCGGGGTGTTCGCCATCGACCACCAGGCCGGCCGCGCCGTTGAAGGACGTCGTGATGGCCGGCGTGCCCATCATCAGCGACTCAATGACCACCTTGCTCGACGGGTCGTACCACGTGGGCAGCACGGTGACGTCCGCGGCACAGTACAGCGGAGCCACGTCGCGGACGGGACCGACGATGCGCACCGCATCGCGCAGTCCCATGCGATGCAGGATGTTCAGATCGCCCATGTTCACGTCGCCGGCAGCCAGCAGCATGGGATGGTGGCCCTGCTGCACCATGCTTCGCATCGCTTCCAGCAGGCAGGGCCAGCCCTTGAGCCGCGGATTCATGGCGGCAAACAGGTAGACCGTCTGCTGCGGCGTGATGCTGTAGGCTTCGCGCAGCCGGTTGCGCCATTGCTGCCTCTGGGCCTGATCCGCCTTGGGCATCACCGCGGCATTGGGGATGACCGCGATGCGGGAAGGATCGATGCCGTACCGTTCCTGCAACTGCCTGGCGACATAGTCGCTGACGGCCGCGAATCGACGAACCGAAAGGTCGGACATCGTCTGTCGTTCAAGGCTCAGCAGGAGTTGCTGTTTGGGTGAGACAAGCAGGCTCAGGCGTTTGAGCAGCCGGGCGCCTGCGGAGGATCGCATGGCGATGTTCTGTCCCAGCGTGGCGCGGATGGTTCCGCCGCGGGGCTGGACGATCATGGCGGGCACGGCTGTGGACACGGAGATCGACGCGTCGTAATCGCCCGCGGCGAGCATCTGACGTGCCCAGCCGGCAAACCGGCGCAGCCGCCACCAGCGCAGACGCCGGCCCTTGTGCAGACAGTGAACGGGAAACGGCAGATCGTCGAACTCATTGCCGCAGCCGGCGAGAATGACAATGTCGTGGCCTCGGGAGCGCAAGTCCTCGGCGATCTGCAGCGTGGATCGTTCCGCGCCGCCGCCGCGGGGGTGGAATTTCTCGATCACCAGGGCGACTTTCATGATCCCTCGCTTGTCGCCTGCCGGCCCGCATGCGCCGCGTCGACCTGGGCCTGCAGCAGTTCCGCGGACCGCTCCACGACCATGTCCGGCGTCACCAGCTTCATGCAGCGGTGATCGAGCGGACATTTCTTCTTCTGACACGGTCCACAGAAGACATCGACACGGACCTGCCGCTCAAAGGGAAAGTCGATCCGGGTCCATGCGGGATCGGTCGGACCAAAGATGGTCAGCACGGGCACGCCGAACGCGGCGGCGACATGGCGAGGCCCGGTGTCGTTGGTGATCATCAGCCGGCCGAGTTTGATGATGCTCTTGAGCAGACGCAGATCGACGCCAAGGCGGGGCAGGTCAATGAGCGATGTCCTGGCGGCGGCGAGCACCTGGTCGAGGATGTCACGTTCACGGGGCGAACCGCTGACTGCCACGGCAGCACCGTACCGGCTGTGCAACGCATCGGCC
>JADLAP010000034.1 GCA_020848195.1 Phycisphaeraceae bacterium | reverse complement strand
TACCGCCGCGGTTGCCGGGCAGTTGATAGCGGCAGGAATGGACCTTGCTCGTGTACCACGGCCGATCCTGCGGATAGGGCCTGCTCCAGGATTCGTAAAAGGAACGCCCCATGTACACGCCCACGCGATCGTTGCCGTCGAACAGTTCATCCAGACTCGAATCCCAATTCATCGCGTTGAACCGTTGGATTTGATCGGCTCTGACCAGCCCCCAGAAACCCACGTAACCGCCGTTCATTTCGTTAAAGTAACAGCCCACGATGCTATGGTCGGGTTTGCGAGGCGCCAGGGCGGAATAGCCCATCTTTCTCATGATGTTCCTGGCCGTCCAGGAATCCGGGCCTTGCACGTAAGCCACGCTTGCGCTGTTGCCCACGATGCCGCCGCTTTCGCAGGCGAAGAATTCCATTCTCGGACATGCTTGTTGAACCGCTTTGGCCAATCCATCCCAGGCATCCGCGATGCCCTGGCACCGAAAGTCCGCCCAAGCTTCTTTGTGGTTGGCCAGAAGCCATCGTCTTCGTTCAGCGAACCGGCCGGGTCCATCGCCGGGAACCTGGATGCCGGTTTGCGACACGAACGCGGCGATGGTGCGGTCGTCATAGGTGCTGCGGAACGATGCCGTCTCGAAGTCGTAATCAGATGGCGGCAGAGACACGAAGCACGGGCCGAAATAGGAGGGATACAGGTAGCCGGTGTTAAGGCTGTTGGCGAACATGACGCCCCTGACGGCCGGATAGTCCTTGTAGAGCCCGGCGATTTCGCCGGCCAGTCCCTCCACTTCCTTCCTGACGGCTGGATGGAATGGATTAAGCGAACGCCCGCGACCCCAGATCATGTAGCTGAAGGAACCCTGGTCGGTGATCTGCAAGGTGGCGTCGGCTCCCTGCGCCGCGTCGTAGCTGGTATAGCGATCCAACAACCGTAGCGGGAATGCGGGGACATAAGCCACCGACGGCACAAGAGTCAGGCCGTTTTCCTCGAACATGCTCGCATACAGAAGAAGCTCATCGTGGGATGTACCCTGCGCCATTTCGGAGGGATACATCGCGCTGCTGTAGCGGACCACGCCGCCAAACCACGTGTTTTCTCCGCGAAATCGCAGGTATTTCACCATCCGTTCCGCGGTGACGTAGTAGGTTTTCATCACATGGGAAGGCAGGCAGTTGCCCCAGACGCCGATCTCACCGCGCATGGTGGCCGCCGCCGCGAAATTGCGCGTCGGATCGCGCAGCCATTCGTCGTAGTGCCCGACAATGCGGTCGTTCGCCAGATGGGGAGCCTCCACCATCGGCAGGTCGTCCAGAATCTCATGCACGGTCAGCCGGGAAATCCGGATCGGCTTCGGGTTGATGTAGCTGAAATTGTCGAACTGGATGACGGCCCAATCGTCGCCGGGATAGAACACAGCCTGCATCGTCTGCCGCTTGCCGGTCAGCGGAAATCCCTGACCCGCCACATAGCCGCAGGTCATGGTGGTCAAATATCGGGCGGCGGGATGCTTATCTTTGCCGAACGCATGCACCAACTCGGCTGTAATGATCCGCTTGCCGTCCTTGTCCACCGGCACATCTTTCGGCGGATAGGGATGCATGACATTGATTCCGACGTTCATGTCGTCGATGTCGGGATACTCGACAACCAGCAGGTGAGGTTTGTCTGTTGCCAGGTTGTTGACTCGGTAGGCGAACCATTCGTGCCCCGGATCGCCATAACCGCTCCCCTGACGGATGGGAGCTTCGTAAGCCAGATGCTTGCCCAGGCCGGGCGTTCCGTGGATTTTCACGTGCTGCGGACTGAGGGCGTAGAACTCGTGCCGGCCGTTGTCATCCGCGCAGTCGATCCGGTCAACCTCGCGCAGCTTGAACGACCGCGTCTCCAAAGGCCCAATCTTGCGCTGTTCGACAGGCCCGACCACCGCGAATTCCTCCGAAGCGATGGCGTTTCCTTCGCTCCACAATTCGATCCGATACGGCCCCTGTGCCACGGATTTCAGTTCAAACGCGCATGCTCCGTTTCCGTCCGTCTTCAACGCAAGCGTTTCGTGAACGGAACCGGTCAATGACTGAACACAGCGGATTTCAAGCGGCTTTCCATCCAGTCGCTTCCGCGCCTGCTCAGCCAGTGTCATGCGGAACGCCAGCTTTTCATCGCGTCTGAAGATGGCTGGCTTTCCCTTTTGCGGGACAAACTCAACCTCCGCGACAGGTGGAAGCGGGGTGAGTTTCCGTCGGTCGAAGGGTTTGGTGACGACCGGCGACTGGGGATTCGCCAGTGGCGCCTGGGCTGGATCGAGAGACTGGAAGGTGAAATCAATGACATGCGATTCGCCTTCCTGCCGGGACGCCAGCGTGAACGTCGCCGGCTGACATCCCGCCTTGCAGGGCTTGAGCGTCAGAGGCTCGGTCGTGGCGGACATCAGTCGGATCCGCCGTTCAAGCAGGGTGTACTCGACCAGATTGAATAGTTTCAGGTCCTGGTATTCACCCCACAATTCTCCCTGAATTTCACTGCCGTTTTCGGATTTTGACTTGAACCAGTTCGCCTCCGGCACGGGCTGGAACGTTCCTTGAAGCACCAGAGGCATGTTCGCCGAGTACCTGCACGCCACAGTGTCGCCGGAGATGGAGAAGGTCGCCACGATGGAACCTTGTGTTCCGTTGGAGATCGTGCCCTTGATCTCGAAACTGTCTCTGGAGGTCAAGCTCCAGGCCGGGGTTTGCTGGTCATCGAACGAGCAGTTCAAGACCAGGCCTTGTTCCAAGTCACCCTCGGCGGACGGAAGAGGCTTGCCGTCCGCCAGCGCCTTGATTTCCCGCGAGCTCAGCGCCCTGCCGTACAGTCGCACCTCGTCCAGATCGGCTTGCAGAGCTTCGCCCAACAACAGGGGCCGGCCATTGGGAAACGTATCGCGGATGCGGATGTCCTTGTCTTCCCGTCCGACACCGGCTTCCTGGCCGTTTACATACACGCGCATGAATGTGCCGTCGTAGGTGGCGGCCACATGCTGCCAGGCATCAGTCGTCAACTTCAGGTCCAGGGGATTGTGGATGTGCCGTTTGCCGGTCGTGTCGGTCAGTTCAAACCAGAGTGATCCATCAGGTCGGACCTCCAGGCTGTAGAGGTGGTCCTCGCCGTAGAAATTGGGGCCTTTGGTCAGCCCGTTGACAACCACGATGCCGCCCAGCCGCGCGGGCTTGATCCATGCGGCCATGCTCATGCAGGTCGTGAAACGGTATTTGCCCTCGACGCCCAGATCGAGGGGAAAGCGATCGAAGCGGAATCCGTTGCCCACCTTGCCCGTGACGATGGAACGATCGCTCTGGGACGCAGTCAGGTTCCGCACCTCGGCCGTCTGCCAGAAGTTGCCGGATTCCATGCCCTGCAGCCCAAACGATAGCGGAGCCTGCGATAGTCCGCCGGCGGTGATGGACAATCTTCCATGGGAATCCACATTGGCCTGAAGGAAGCTCTTCTTGAAGCTGCGCCAGACAGGCTGGTAGGGCTTGCCGTTGAATGGAGTCGGTTCGGCCGGAATCTCACCCGCCATTGCAGCTTGTCCAAAGCAGACGATCAGCGCCGCCGCCAGCAGATTTGCCGCAGCCAATCCTGGGATGAACCTCATGATGTTTCATGCCTTTCAGTGGATACCCGTGTCGGGCGCACTTTGCGAGGCGCATTCAGCTTACTTCCCCTTCTCCGTCGAGATGTCGGCGAGTTTTCCGCCGTCAAGCTCGAAGACGCGCAGGGCGTAGGGTTCCAATGTGATGGTCCACTGGCCATTGCTCTGAGCAGGTGACGCATAGCCGGTCGTGCGCTCCGTGAGCTTGCCTTCGACCTTCACGCTTGCCGCGCGGGGTTTGGCGTCGGTGTTGACTGTGTAGAAGTACGTCTTGCCGTCGACCGTGGCGCTGCGCACGGTGACGCCGGGATAGCCTTCGCTGTAGACGGTCTTGTATT
>JADLAP010000320.1 GCA_020848195.1 Phycisphaeraceae bacterium | reverse complement strand
GAATTTGTTCCGGTAGTTAACCATCTATTTTTTCGGAGTGTTCAATAAAGACAGCCCCAGCCAGATTCCTGCACCGACAATTGGGACCATCCCCAATAATAACAGCCACCTCGGCAAACTGTCTGGAGTAGTGAGCGGAATCAACAGCGGAAGTCCCACCACGAAGGCGGCCACCAACAAACTGAGAGAGAGCCGCGTCACCAGCCGGTCGAGCCGGGTAAGGATGTGGTCGGTATCCTTGATCTCCATACGGAGGGGTTCATTGCGTTCCAGCCGTTCCATCATTCTGTTACCCACCCGCGGCAGGCGGTGCAGCATTTCACCCCAATTGGCGGCATCCATCAAAACAGACCGGACCCAGCTTCCATTCGGGAGCAGCAGGTTCTTCATCAAAGTTTGGACGTGAGGCTCCGCTGCTTTGAATACATCGAAATCCGGGTCCAATTGCAAACCGATGCCTTCCAGCATGACGATTGTCTGCCCCACCAGCCACCAGGTAGCAGGCAGGCGCAAACGGTGACGGAATGTAATGGTCGTAATCTCATCGATCAATTCGCGGGCACGGACATATTTGATGGGCACGCCATAATACTTGTTGAGGAAACGGTTGAGGTCATACGCCAGCCGGTTGCGGTCGGCATCCTCACGCACCGCGCCGATGCGCATCAACTGGTCGATCAGCCCGTCCACATCCATTTCGATGGCAGCGATATAAAGGCGGATCAAGTCCATGCGGTCTTTGTCGCGCAGATATCCCACCTTGCCAAAGTCCACCAGCCCGATCGCCTCCCCCGGCATGATGAGGTAATTCCCGGCATGGGGGTCGGCATGGAAGAAACCATCCTCCATCACCTGCTTGACCGTCACACTGGCGCTGTTCATCGCGATCTTGTGGCGGTTATATCCAGCCGCATCCAGTGCGGGGATGTCGCTGATCTTGATGCCGTTGATGCGCTCCATCACCAGTACGCGCTGGGTGCTTAACTCCCAATATACTTTGGGAATGTAGAGAAGTTTTTCCTGCCCGGCAAAACTCTCCCGCAGACGGTCCGCATTGCGCCCCTCGCGCTGGTAATCAAGTTCGTTGCGCAGGGTGAAGCTGAAATCGTCGGCGATGCCCATGAAGTCATAGATATTTCCGAGCGAGGTGGTTTGTGCGCTTGCAGAAAGCGAAGCCATGATCTCAAGGTCGGTATCGATCACTGCCGCGATGTTCGGGCGTTGTACCTTGATGACCACCTCCCGCCCATCGGGCAGAACCCCGGCGTGGACTTGGGACAAAGAGGCGGACGCCATCGGGCGCGGATCGATGGAAGCGAACAAGGTTTCAGGCGGCTGTCCAAACTCTCGGGTCAGAAGCGCACGGATCAACTCCCAGGGTTCGGGAGAAACTGAATCCACCAGTTTACCCAACTCGGCAATGAACGAAGGCGGCAGCAAATCTGCCCGGGTCGAGAGGATCTGCCCGAACTTAATGAACGTGGGACCCAGTTCCTCCAGCGCTGTCCGAAAGTGAACCGCGAGGGCATCTTCCGATGGCGGCTCAACTTTTTGAGGTCCGCGCCAGGATGCCCATAACCAACGACGGGGCTTGGTCTCCGGGCGGTGGAACAGGAAACCAAACCCATGCCGGGCAAAAATGGCAACGATCTCACTGTACCGTTGCAGGTGACGAATGGAACGGGTGGGAGCGAACATCAAAGTCTGTTTTGACGGACGGCAGGCGGATCAGTCATTATGACGAAAACGATCCGCCTCCCTAAAACCATCAACCCTGCTTTTCCGCCAGTTTCTGAATATCTTCCTTGGTCGCCAGACCCATGTCATCCATGACCTTTTTCATTTCATCACGGATCAACTTGCGCAGGGCTGAGCGTTCTTCTTCGCCGCGGTCGGCGAGTT
>JADLAP010000033.1 GCA_020848195.1 Phycisphaeraceae bacterium | reverse complement strand
CGACGTTCGAGAGCGCCGCGGCCCGGCTGATGAGCAAGGTCCGCACCATCGCCGCCGCCGCGTACAAGGCTTCCCGCGGCCAGCCGATGATCTATCCCAAGCCGTCCAACAGCTACTGCCAGAATTTCCTGCACATGATGTTCTCGATTCCCTACAAGGAATTCGAGCCGGAGCCGGAGGTGGTGGCGGCGCTGAAGCTGTTTCTGATCCTTCACGCCGATCACGAGCAGAACTGCTCGACCAGCACGGTGCGCATGGTGGCCTCCAGCGGCGCGAACCTGTTTGCAAGCTGCGCCGCCGGCGTCTGTGCCCTCTGGGGACCGCTGCACGGCGGAGCCAATGTCGCCGTCATCGAGATGCTCCAGTACATCCAGGACCACCGCATCGACTACAAGTCCTATGTGGACATGGTCAAGAAGAAGGAAGTGAAGCTCATGGGCTTCGGCCACCGGGTCTACAAGTTCTTCGACCCGCGAGCCATCATCCTCAAGAAGGCCGCCGACAAGATGCTCTCCAAGCTGGGCATCAAAGATCCGCTGCTGGACATGGCTCGCCGTCTGGAGGAAGTGGCCCTGGAGGATTCCTACTTCAAGGACCGCAACCTCTATCCCAACGTCGACTTCTACTCCGGCATCATCCTCCGCGCCATGGGCATTCCGCTGGAGATGTTCACGGTCATGTTCGCCATCGGTCGCATGCCCGGCTGGATCGCCCACTGGAAGGAAGTCCACGACACTCCCAACAGCCGCATCCACCGGCCTCGTCAGGTCTACACCGGCGCGACCCTCCGCGACTATACGCCGATCGAAAAACGCGGATAAACCGGCAACCGACAACCTGAAACACAGAACCCCCATGCGACGCGCGACGTCGCATGGGGGTTGTGCTTTCATCCCGGCCGTATCGTCTTTGGTGCGGTTGTCGTTACGTGCCGGTAGACTGTCCACCATCGTCAGCCGTCACACGCGGGAGGGGGCGAACGACATGGACCTGATCATTCTCGGGCATCCTGATCCCGGCAGTTTCAATCACGCCATTGCCTGCCGCGCGGCGGACACGTTACGATCCCTGCGTCGGGAGGTGGTGCTGCACGACCTGTACGCCGAATCGTTTCCGCCGCTGCTGGCCCGCGGCGAGGCGGCGCGGGAGGCGAAGCTGGAGCCGGCGATCGCGCGACACTGCGAGGAACTGGCCGCGGCGGAGTTGATCGTCATCGTGCATCCGAACTGGTGGGGCATGCCGCCGGCCATCGTCGCGGGATGGGTGGATCGCGTGGTCCGGCCCGGCGTGGCGTACCAGTTCAACGAAGGCGACAGCGGCGAGGGCGTGCCCGAAGGCTTGCTTCGCGCCAGGGCTGCCATTGTGTTCAACACCGCCAACACCGAGGCGGCCCGCGAGCAGGCTGTGTTCGGCGATCCCCTGCAACGCATCTGGCGCGATTGCGTCTTTGGCCTCTGCGGCGTTGGGGCGTTTCACCGGCTCACGTTTGAAACCATCATCACCAGTTCGCCGGAGCAGCGTCGTCAGTGGCTGGATGACGTGGAAAAGTTGATCCGCCTCGCGGCGGTCGAACCTTGAAACCATGAAAAACATGCCCGGCGATCGGCTGGATAATTTTCGCAATGTGGTCATACTGCTGGGACGATCATTCGACGACACCGCGCATCAGGCGGGACCGATGTCGCGGTGCGTCACGAGAAAGGAAACGAACGATGACACGCGTGCTGATGGCTCTGATGCTGATGACGGGTATGGCGATGACCATCGTGGGTTGTGACCAAGAGGAACCGGCAGCCCCGGCGGCCTCGGCGGCGAAACCCGCGGTGGCTCCCGTTCCCGTGCCTGCGATGCCCACGCCGACGCCCGCTCCCGTTCCCGCGCCCGCGGCGGACGAGGTGAAGAAGGCTGCGGACGCGACCGCCACGGATGCGGCGAAGGCTGCGAAGTCGGCCGCCGATGCCGCGGCCTCCAAGGCGTCTGCTGCCCTGGACACCGCCAAGACAGCCGCCAATGATGTCGTGACCAAGGCCAGCTCGCTGTTGGACCAGTTCGGCACGCAGGTCAAGAACAACAAGCTGGACATCGCGGCCGACCTGCTCAAGCAGCTTGAATCGCTCAAGGCGCAGCTTCCGAAGGAATGGCAGGACAAGATCGAAGCGGCCAAGACGCTGCTGGCGGCCAAGAAGGCGGCTGCGTCGTTCATCAAGTAAAACCGAAGGTGCAACATCCCGGCGCCGGCCGGTCAGGACTTTTCGCCGGCGCCGGTGGCGATTCGCACGATCTTCCGGTAGTTCTCGCGGAAGAACAGCGTCCACTCCAGCCTGTCGCGCAACTGCTGGTCGCGGTCTTTCCACCGCTGGCTCAGTTGTTTCGTGAACTGCTTGAGGATCGCGGCAGCTTCCGCGTGACGCGGATGCTTCGCGTCGGCCATGCACGCGGCCCAGTTGCCGGCCATCTCCGCATCCGGCCATGTGAGCGCCAGCGGATCGGGCATCGCATCGAAAAGCCGCGTCATTTCAGCGTGACGCGGATGATCGGGAAGTTCGGTCATCGCTTTCCACGCCGCGGTCAGATCGCCATGCACGTCGATGGTCATGGCATGCGCCACCGGCGCCACCGCGTCGTAAAAGCTGGGCATGTCCGGCGGCAACGGTTTGGCGATGGCGAAAGGATTGCTGTCGGGGTCGGCCCATTTCGCCTGTTCCCGCGGCGTGTACAGGTCGCGGCGCACGGGCAGCCGGCGCAGCTCAAACTGCTTCGGTCCGCCGGGAATGCCCGCGTGACGCTGCCACAGCGCCTGCGCGTCCTTGCTCAGCAGCCACGCGACGAACTGCTGGGCAATCTGTGGATGCGGGCAGCCTCGGAGAATCGAGATCGGGTCGGCGGTGATGGCGGTCATGTAGGGCGGGTCGACGTAGCCCACGCGGTTGCCGCCGATCGCGCCCGCCTGATACCGGCCGTAAAAGTCGATGCACATCCCGGCCGCCGCTTCGCCGGCGGAAACATCCACGGGAACCTGCGAACTGCTGTTGGTGAAATAGCGGGCGTTGGCTGACATGCGACGCAGCAGCGCCCAGCCTTCCGTCCAGCCCATGCGGCGGAGGATGACGTTGTAGGTCGCGGCGATGGAGCCGGAGTGGCCGGGGTCCGCCAGGGCGATCCAGCCCCGGTAGCGGCCATCCTGCAGATCCGCCCACGTGGTCGGCTCCGGCCGATTCAGCAGGCGCAGGGCGTCGCGGTTGTAGACGATGCCGAAGCTGGAGAGAGCAGCCCCGACCCACGAAAGCCTGGGGTGATACAGCATTTCGCCGCCAATGGTCGGTTCGGGGAAGACTTCGCGCAGCAACTCGTCCGGGATGGCGATCGGCGTGGTGATGGGAATGCGGACTTCGCGGCCGTCGCGGGTCGTGGGGATGCCGGAGGCGAGCTGGTTGTGTTCGTAGTCGCCGCCGCCGAAGAACAGGTCGATGCCGACGCCCTGGTCTTCCATGCGGTCGCGGGCTTTGGCGGCGAATTCATCGACGATCATGCGTCGAAGGTCGCTGGTCCCGCCTCCACTGCGCCAGTCGAAGCGGATGGCCGGCTGCTTCTCAAGCGATCGCCAGTGATTGAATGCCTCGGCGAATTCGTGGCGGATCTGCTCGTTATGCGGCGTGATGAGGATCAGCCGCAGCGAAGGATCGCCTGCGAATTCCGGTTCCGGCGGCCGGCTGCGGTCCATCGCCAGCGGCACGCCCAGCACCATCGCCAGCAGTCCCAGGATGACGATCCGCGGCAGCCACGTGGCCATCATGTTGATCTCTCCGTGATCGCAGGCGAAATGCCGGGCCAGCCGGCGCGGATCACGCGCTCGGCGGCGGATTCGATCAGTTCCCCCGCGCGACGCATGGATTCCGCGACGGGCAGGCCTTCACCGATGACCAGGCAATCCCGCAGGCCGTGGTCGAGCAGGCGCTCCCACTGCGGCCCCCTTGCTCCGACGAGCGCCACCGTGGGCGTGCCCGCTTGCGCTGCGCGATGGGCCACACCGAGGCATGCCTTGCCCGCCAGCGACTGGCCGTCGATCTGACCCTCGCCGGTGAGGCACAGATCGCAGCCGGCCACGCGACGGTCAAAGTCCACGGCTTCGAGCACGAGGTCGATGCCGCGTTGCACGGATGCGCCGAGCATGGTGACCAGTCCGCCGCCCAGGCCGCCGGCCGCGCCTGCGCCGGGCATGGTCTCCACGTCCCGGCCGAGGTCTTCGCGCCAGCGCCGCGCGAGGTGTCGCAGCCCGTTGTCCAGTTGTTCAACCTGCCTCGGCGAAGCGCCTTTCTGCGGCCCGTAGATCGCCGCTGCGCCCTGCGGGCCGGTCAGAGGATTGGTGACGTCGCAGGCCACGGTGATGCGAGTCTCCGCGATGCGCGGATCGCGGGCGGACAGATCGATCCGAGCGATACGCGACAGATCGCCGCCCGTCAGCGGCGAGGTCAGCCGTTGACCCGATAGGTCGAAGAACATCACGCCGAGCGCCTGCGCCATGCCGATGCCGCCGTCGTTGGTGGCGCTGCCGCCGATGCCGAGGAGGATGTGCTGTGCGCCGCTGTCGAGCGCGTCTCGAATCAGTTCGCCTACGCCGAAGGTCGTCGTCCGCATGGGATCGCGTTGATCGGCAGGCACGAGCGCCAGCCCCGCCGCCGACGCCATTTCGATCACCGCCGCGTCCGGCAACTGTCCCCACGCGGCAGTGACGGGCGTGCCGAGTGGCCCGGTGACCGTGGACTTGCGCCACTGGCCGCCGGTGGCCGCGATCATCGCCGCGACGGTGCCTTCGCCACCGTCGGCGATGGGGCAGCAATCCACTTCCGCGTCCTGCATCACACGGCGGATACCCCGCGCCATCGCCTGGGCGGCACCCTCCGCGCTGATCGACAATTTGAACTTGTCCGGGGCGCAGATGATTCGCATGGTCGGGCCAGTGTACCAGCCGAAACATCCTGTTGCCGGGACATTGCCCGGGGACCCAAGTTGTCGCTTCGCCACGTCATTTCTGTTGATTCCACGCAACATCCGGCAGAGGCGGACCTGTTCGCCGATGCGTTCAAATGCCCTGTTTTCCGTGCTTTGCGGTCGTGCAGGCCTCTGGCATCGCCATTGCTTTCATCCTCTTGCACGATCAGGGAGAAACGGACATGATGCCTCAGGTGAGACGCACAAGCCGGACATGGCGATGGATATGCTGCGCGACGGCTCTGGCGGGACTGTTTGGTCCCTTTCTGCTGGCCAGGCTGCTGGCGATGGATATCGGCTGCCTCGGCATTTCCGAACGGCTGATCCGTGAAACGTTGCACTTCACCGGTTACGGTTTCATCGCGGTCGTGCTTGCGCTGGCGCTCAATGGTCAGGTGATCGTGGCGGGATTCATCACCGCGATGGTGTCCGGCGCGGAAGAACTTCATCAGGCCTTCGTGCCGGGCAGGTACTGCGAATTGTCCGACTGGGGCTTCAACATCGCCGGCATCGCCGTCGCGCTGATTCTGCTTCAGGTGCTGCTGATGCTGATGTCCCTGCGTCATCGCCGCGAAGCCGCCGCCGCAGCCATGCGGTAAGACCTGTTCACCACAACGAAACAACGACACGACGGTACTTTCGGTTGCGGGAGGGTTGTCGTGTCTTCGTGTCGTTGTGGTGAAGAAGATTGTGAATGGCTCAGATGCCGCCGCCGTCGAGGTAGAGCCTCGACTGTCTGAGGTGGACGTAGACCTTCTTGTCCACGGCGATTTCGTCGGCGTTGAAGCGTTCGTGCGGCATCTCGGCCACAACCCGTTCGCCGCGATCATCGACCAGTTCGACCTTGACGACGGAGCCGGCGGACTGGCTGCGGACGACTTTGGCCAGCAGGGCGGGCTTGCCGTTTTTCACGGGGGCGAGGTCCAGTTCATGAGGCCGGGCGAACATGCGAACGCTCTGGCCTTCCGCGTGGGCCATGTTCGCCGGGGCTTCCATGGACAGCACGGGGAACACCGCGCGGCCGCCTTCGATCCGACCCTGAAAACGGTTGACCTGCCCCAGGAAATCCGCCACGAACGGCGTGGTGGGGTTATGGAACACACCCTCCGGCGTGCCGACCTGCTCGATCCTTCCTTCATTCATCACCACCACGCGGTCCGCCACTTCCAGAGCTTCGTCCTGGTCATGCGTGACGAACACGCTGGTGACGTGAATCTCGTCGTGCAACTGGCGCAGCCAGCGGCGAAGCTCCTGACGCACCTTGGCGTCCAGCGCGCCGAACGGCTCGTCCAGCAGCAGCACCTTGGGCTCCACCGCCAGGGCGCGCGCGAGGGCGACCCGCTGGCGCTGGCCGCCCGAGAGCTGCGACGGG
>JADLAP010000319.1 GCA_020848195.1 Phycisphaeraceae bacterium | reverse complement strand
AGCTATATGCCGAAAATGAAATCTAACTCCAGTGCCAAGAAGCGTTTTAAACTGACAGGTACCGGAAAAATAAAACGTAAGAAAGCTTTTAAGCGTCACATTCTTACCAAGAAAGCAAAGGATAGAAAAAATCGTTTGGGAAAAGATGCAATAGTTCACTCAGCAAATGAGAAGAAAATTTCCAAGCTATTGGTTTTAAGTTAATTAGTTAAAAAAGTTAAAATACTCGTACAATGTCACGTTCAGTCAATTCGGTAGCAGCAAAAGCAAGAAGAAAGAAAGTTTTAAACAGAGCCAAGGGCTACTGGGGAACCCGAAAAAGCAATATTGAAACTGCAAAGAATGCAGTAGATAAAGCATTATCGTATGCTTATGTTGGTCGTAAGCAGAAAAAAAGAGATTATCGTTCACTATGGATTGTTCGCATCAATGCAGCCGTTCGTGAAGAAGGAATGACCTACAATAAATTCATCAAAGGTTTAAGAGATAAAAATATATTGCTCGACCGCAAAACGCTTGCTGACCTTGCCATGAATCAGCCCGATGCCTTCAAGGCAGTAGTGGCTAAAGTGAAGTAAAAAATCCTAACCCATGGTTAAAATGCAGAAAAGCACTCCGGATTCGGGGTGCTTTTTTATTATAGGCGACTTTCTCTTTTTCTTTACCGGATGACTACTTCGTTAATATATCCTTCTCCGATTTCCTCATTAACCAGTTCAATAATTCTTTCCCGTGAATAAGAGAGTTCCTGCTTCAGCGGTGCAGACTGAACCCGGATAAATAATTTCTTTTTGTTTACATATATTTCCTGAGTGTATTTCGCAATAGTCTTGCCCATCAGTTTCTCCCAGTTATTCACTAATTTCACTTCATTCACTTTTTCGTTCAGATGATATTGCTCCATCATTTGCCGGAGTACTTGCTTAATGGGTTGTTCGTTTTGTTTTTTCATTACACTGTTACAAAGATGAATATTTAATGAGCCATTTCAAACAGTTGGGGTTGT
>JADLAP010000032.1 GCA_020848195.1 Phycisphaeraceae bacterium | reverse complement strand
TCGGAGATGTAGTCGCCGTTGAGGTTCGGCGTGGCGATCACGTCGTAATCCGCCGGGCGGGTGAGAATCTGCTGCAGGAATGCGTCGGCGATGACGTCCTTGACCACGATTTCCCGGCCGTCGGACAGCTTCACGCTCTGCCACGGGCCTTTGTCGATGATCGTGCCGCCGAACTCCTTCGCCACGTCGTAGCCCCAGTCGCGGAATCCGCCTTCGGTGAACTTCATGATGTTGCCCTTGTGTACGAGCGTGACGCTCTTGCGGTTCTGGGCAATGGCGTAGTTCATCGCGGCGCGGACGAGACGGGCGGTCCCTTCCCGCGACATGGGTTTGAGGCCGATGCCGACGGTGTCGGGGAAACGGATTTTGCCGAACTGTTTCGGGAAGGCTTCCTTGAACAGCTTCTTGAACGTTTCGCAGTCCTGCGTGCCCTGCTGGAACTCGATGCCGGCGTAGGTGTCTTCCGTGTTCTCACGGAAGATGACCATATCCACGAGCTGCGGCTGCTTCACCGGCGAGGGAACGCCCGGGAAGTAGCGCACCGGGCGAAGGCAGACGTACAGGTCCAGAATCTGCCGCAGCGTGACGTTGAGCGACCGGATGCCTCCGCCGACAGGCGTGGTCAGCGGTCCCTTGATGCCCACAAGACAGGTCTTGAACGCTTCAAGCGTTTCGTCGGGCAGCCAGTTGTTGAGCTTATTGAACGCCTTTTCGCCGGCGAGGACTTCCTTCCACGCGATTTTGCGCTTGCCGCGATATGCCTTGGCCACGGTCGCGTCGAACACGCGCACGGAGGCCCGCCAGATGTCCGGCCCCGTGCCGTCGCCTTCAATGAAGGGAATCACCGGCTCATCCGGCACCGCAAGTCCCTGTTCCGTTCGACGAATCAACTCTGCCATGCCTGATCGCTCCATCTGGGGATTGCCGTCTCCCGAAAACGTCCCCGGACAACGTGAGGGAGTATAGCAAAGCAATCATCAGGTCGAACGCATGTGGCCATTGTCCGTTTGGCCAAATCCAATCACTGAATGCCCAAATCCGAATGACGAATTCAATGCAGTTTTCACCCCAACGGAACGACAGCCCGCGCGAAAGTCGTCGCGATTACTCCGCAAAACAACGCGGGAGACCATGAGATGGAGTTCAGTCCTCAGCTCGCGCGGAAATCCACTCGTTCTCCGTCGCGCCGTCGTGTTCGTCGTGCCGTGGTGGTGATCGTTGTCTTGATTTATTTCGTCATTCGGATTTGGACCTTGGTCATTTCCCCTCGTCCGCCTCATGATCCATATGCGTATGCCCCGGGCGCTGCCCTGGGTCGGGTATGGGCAAGTTGCCCCGTGGCGATCGGTCGGAGAGAATCGCAACGTGACTTCGCTACTCACCGCCAGACGGGAGCCACCCATGCCCGATCGTGAAATTGTTCGTGACGTATGCCGTGCCGCGATGGCGTTCCACGATCGAAAGCTGTGGAGGCGTTTCACGAACTTTGATTGTTTCGCCCTGCATATTCCCGGCCATCGCGATCCACTGTTGGCGACGGTCATGGGCGATGCCGGCGAGGAGTTCGGCCTGAATCTCTTCCGTGGTCCTCTTGCCTTTGATACCTACGCGAGGCTGACCATAGGCTACATGCCCAGCTCCGATCTGCTCGAATCGATGGATACGATGGGCTTCAGCGTCGACCGTTACTGCGATCTGGACAACGCGGCGCAGGCGTTCATCCGGGAAGCCGGGATTCGCCCCAAACGCAAGGAACTGGTTCCGGGCTTCATTGTCAAGCGTCCGAACCACAAGGTGAGACGGCCTGACGAAGGGGAATTGGCGATCTTTCTGGTCGCACTGAACGCAATGGTCTGGGCCGAGGATCGCGGCCTGCTCAAGGCCACGGAACTCGACGACGAGAACGGCATCTGCACGATCAGGGTGATCGATCATCAGGACGACGTTGAGGTGACGGTCACCCAGGAGCCGGCGCTCCGAGGCATGGACGCCGCCAAGCCACTGGTCTTCGCGGCATCGGACGTGAACCTGTCCGGCATAGCCAGGACGCAAGCCCGGTGGATTGTCGGTACGCCTCATGTGCCGATCGGCGTGAAGAATGATGATCGGTCCATGCTGGCCCTGCTGGTTGTCGAGGAAGACAGCGGCATGCTTCTGGACGCGATGCCGTTCTTCGCTGACGAGACGCGCACGGCGCTCGATCGACTCGTGGAAGCATTCCGCAGCAACGGCCTGCCGTCGAACGTGGAATTCACCAACCAGCAATTGCACGACGCGCTGCAGGATGTCCTGAACCATGCCGGCGTGAAGGTCAGCATGAATCCGGCGAACCCGATTATCGACGACATTCTCGAGGAATTCCTGTCGAACCTCGAGCAGGACGTGCCGGATCTTGAACGGTTCATGGCCGAATCGCCTGTCGATGAGATCGGCGAAGAGGACGAAACCGAAGACGACGGCGCGGCCCCGGCCCCCGATGACCTCCAGGGCTGGAAACGCGCGGATCGGCATCTCATCCGCCGGTTCGCCGACTATCTCGAATATGGCACATCCCCGCGAACCGAGCGGGCGGTCAAACGCTATTTCAACAGCGCCGATAACGAGCACTACTTTGAGGAATACAAAGCCAGCGGCTTGGAAATGGCGTACGCCACGTGGTGCGTGGTGGATTTTCGCCCGACCAAAACCAGCCAGACGCAGGCGGAGGTTTTCCTGAGCAGGGGATTGCCGCCGGCCCAGGAAATCCTGCTGCGGGCGCGCGTGGCGGCCTATTCAAGTCTGCACCGCGTGGCGAGCCGCGATCCGGCGTCCGGCACCGTGGTGCTGGACGATGTCCTGGTCGGCGGATCGTCAACCATTCACGATCAACAGCTCTCGGAGTACATCGACAACGGCGTGTTCCTCACAGGCCGGGTGTTTCCCGCCGGGAATTTCAGCTTTTTCGAGAGCATCGGCCCGTCGCTCCACGCGAGGTTGGGCATGGATGCCGTCACGTTCCTGCACGACTGCAAACTGCCCTTCACCCCGGACGCCTTGAGAAAAGAAGCCCACAAACTCGGCTGGCTGTGGGGCTGGCTCGACGAGCGGGAAAAGAACTGGCAACCCCCGCATCTGGTCAACACCGACGGCGAGGAACTGGTGCAGCACACCGCGGCCTTTTCGATGCAGGATGCGGACGCCGTGCGTCAGGCATTGCTGCAACACCGGGATGTCACGTATGACGAGCAATCCTGCCTGTATGTCTGGTCCAGGCTGACCGGACAAGACGAGAAAATACTCGGCGATACCATCTCGCTCGGCCAGATTGAACTGATCGATCAGGAACTCGTGCTGACGGTCAACTCGGCTGAGCGTTTCGCCCTCGGACGTGAATGGATCAGCAAGCTCCCCGGCGTCGGCTTCATCAGCGTCAAAACGCGCCCGATCGATCCGTCGAGCGACGCGGAGTCGCCGGATGATCGGATGCCCGATGCCGAACCGCTGGAAATCACGCCGGAGCTGGAGGCCGCGCTGCGGGAGCAGCTTCACCAGCGGTACATGCAATGGCTGGATATGTCCCTGCCGGTGCTCGGCGGTCAAACGGCACGCCAGGCGTGCCGCACCGCCAGCGGCCGGGAGCAGGTGACGATGCTGATCCGCACCATGCCTGACCCGTTAGGCAACGTGCAGATCCAGGTTCCACGCGAAGCGATGTTGCGTGAATTGGGATTGCCCACCGGCCCGATATCCGCAACCAGCACAGACGTCGGGAACCTCTGACGCATATCCCCGAAAGTCCCCCGGAAGTCCCCCGGAAGTGCCCCGGAAGTCCCCCGGAAATGTTCTTCTGGAAACCGTCCATGGACATCGCAAGCAAAACGGCATGACCTGACGGAACACAGGAAGAAGACCAAGGCCGGAGGTTCGGCACGATGGACATGACAACAGCCAGGCTGACCCCTGAGGCATCAAGCCTGGTGAAAAGAATGGGCGACGCCTGCCATCCCGGCCCGCTGGGCCGCCTGATCTTCTACCGCGAAATATCGCCGTTCTTCCCGTTCAGCCTGTACTTCCCATGGGAAGGCAACGGCGATGAAGTATCGCGGGATTGAGGACGCGCCAAGTCGCGGCGCTACTTGGCGGCGACTTCAAACGTTTCCGCCGCGCCGAAGAGATCGACGAGGTTCGGCTGACCCTTGGCCGCGATCGCGTCGTCCACCTGCTTCTGCAGCAGATCTTCGTAGCAGTGGTCCGTGATGGAGTAGAACACGCCGACCGGCTCGGGGACGTCGGGGTGGATCATACGGCTGAGCAGGAAAGCCAGGCTCTCGTCGTGCTCATCGTGGAAGAGCAGGTCGTCGGCCAGAATGCCGCGACCGAGTTCCACCACGCGCGGCTTGCGGTTGCCGTCGAGCCAGATGCCCTTGTCGTGGTTCTTGCCGAAGATCAGCGGCTTGCCGTGTTCGAGGCGGAGAATGTGCTCTTCCTTGCTGTCCTTGTCGGTGGCGTACTCAAACGCCTTGTGGTTGAACACATTGCAGTCCTGATAAATCTCGACGAAGGCGGAGCCTTGGTGCTGGGCGGCGCGTTCGAGCACGTTGGGCAGGTCTTTGTCCACGTCCACCGCGCGGGCGACGAAGCTGGCTTCGGACGCCAGCGCCACGCTCAGCGGGCACAGCGGCATGTCGATGACGCCCATGGGGCTGGACTTGGTTTTCTTGCCTTCCTCGCTGGTCGGCGAGTACTGGCCCTTGGTCAAACCATAAATCCGATTGTTGAACAGGAGGATTTTGAGATTGACGTTGCGGCGAAGGACGTGCATGAGGTGATTGCCGCCGATGCTCAGGCCGTCGCCGTCGCCGGTGACGACCCAGACGTCGAGTTTGGGGTTGGCCAGCTTGACGCCGGTGGCGATGGCGCATGCCCGGCCGTGGATGCTGTGCATGCCGTAGGTTTCCATGTAGTACGGAAACCGGCTGGAGCAGCCGATGCCGGAGACGAAGACGGTGTTTTCCTTCGTCGAGCCGATCTTGGCGCAGACCTTTCGGACCTGGTTGAGGATGGCGTAGTCGCCGCAGCCGGGACACCAGCGCACGTCCTGGTCGGAGGCGAAATCCTTGGCGGTGAGGGTGGGCAGTTTGGTTTCGGCGGGCATGACGCGGTCCTGTCTGGCTGCAAAGCCGGATAAGGCGGGGATCAGGAATCCCTGGATTCGCCTCGCTCCACGGCGGGCATGAGATCGTTGAGTTCCTCGATGCGAAGCATGCGGATATCGCGGACGGAAGCGGCGAACCAGGGCAGGCGGCGGGCCAGGTCCATGCTGGCCAGCACGCAGGTCACCGCCGTGATGCTCTGGTCTCCAAAATAAACGCTGCCCTGCTGCCACTTGAAGCCGTGGTCGTTCAGGACGCGGCGGATTTCCGTGTAGGCGTTGTTGTATGGCTCGCCGTAAGCCTGGCGAAGGGACTCCACATCCATGTCGAAAGTGATGGCGTACACGCGGACTCTCCCGGAAGGCAGGGCGCGGGCGGGGGCGGATGCCGCGATCGCAGGATGGTCGAGGATGGTGGCCATGGCGGCAGTCTCCCTTGCGGGTCCTCAGCCTCCGGCGTCCTCGCCGGCGCTT
>JADLAP010000031.1 GCA_020848195.1 Phycisphaeraceae bacterium | reverse complement strand
CCTCCGTGAGAGACAAAGAAATTTTCTCACGGAGGCGCGGAGAAGAGCAGGTTGGCGTACTGGTCGGATGAGACGCACCGTTCGATGGTGTTTACGTAGCGACGCGACTTGCCGCGTGGCAAATCTGCCCCAGCGCGTCGCAGGCGTACCTGACATCCTGCACGGTCAGGAACGGGCCGAAGCTGAAGCGGGTGGTGCCCATGAGTTCCTGCGTGCCGATGGTCTGGTGCGCCAGCGGCGCGCAGTGGATGCCGGAGCGGGTGAGGATGCCGTAGTCGCGTTCGAGGCGATCCGACAAAGCCTGGGGGTGGGCGAACTCCGGCTGGTCGATGCGGACGGAGAAGACGCCGCAGCGGTGTTTGACGCCATGGGGGCCGAAGTAGGTCAGGCCGTCGCTTTCCAATTGATCCAGTTCGCCGATCATGGTGCGGACGAGGTCCTGTTCGTGCTTCCAGATTTTGTCGACGGTCTGGTCGAGGAGCCACTGGACGCCTTCGGACAGGCCGATGATGCCGATGGCGTTGTGGCTGCCGGCCTCGAAGCGGTCGGGCATGAAGTCGGGCTGCATCTGGCGTTCGCTCTGGGAGCCTGTGCCTCCTTCGCGGATGGTGATGAGCCGCTTTTCGATGCCGGGCCGGATGTACAGGCCGCCGGTGCCCAGCGGGCCGAGCAGTCCCTTGTGGCCGGGGAACGCGAGCAGGTCGATGCCGTCGGCCTGCACGTCGATGGGCACGTGCCCCAGCGACTGCGCGGCATCGACGAGGAAAATCACTTCATGTTCATGGGCGATTCGTCCAATCTGCCGGATCGGATGGAGCGTGCCTGTGACATTGGAGCCATGGAGGCAGGCGATCAGGACGGTGTTCGGTCGGATGGCTTTGCGGACGTCGTCGGGATCGACCAGGCCCGTCCTGGGATCGCAGGGGATCTGCGTCTGATCGACATCCTCGCGTTGGGCCAGCGCGTTGAACGGGCGGAGGATGGAATTGTGATCGAGCCATGTGGTGATGACGTGGGGCCTGCGACCAAACGGTTTGGGCTGATGGGGATCGAGCAGGCCGCGGATGGCGAGATTGAGCGCGTCGGTGGTATTGAGGGTGAAGACGACGTGTTCGGGCTTTTCGCCGTTGAAGAGCCTGCAGAGCCGGTCGCGGCACTGGTTCATGAGCCGGCCTGACTCGCGGGCTTCGGCATACGCGCCGCGGCCGGGGCTGGCGCCGAGCTGCGTGGCGTAGCGGGTCATCGCTTCGAGCACAGCCGGCGGCTTGGGGAAACTCGTCGCCGCGTTGTCCATGTAGATGCGTTGCATGTCGTCACCATTGCGGCCCCGGTGAACTTTACCGGGAGCCGCCGAGATTCTGGGTGGTCAGTTTGTTCTTCAGCCGCGTGATTTCCGCTTCCAGGTCCACGGGCACGGGCTGCGCGCCTGACGTATTGGCATAATTCTGAAGTTTAGCCAGAGCTTGTCCAACCTGGCCCTGGATTTCCAGTTGCCGGGCTTCGTCGATGATGCGGGTCACCTCCTGAGTTGTCGCGTTCGGCTGTGGCGCAGATGCGCCGCCGGCGCTCGTCGGAGCCTTGGTCCACCAGGGCGTGTTGTCCAGTTGACTCTTGCGGCTGAAGAATTGAACGCCCACGGCAATGCCGGCCACCGCCACGACGACATTGATGGCGATGATGACCCAGGTCAGCGTATTGGTGCGTCGCTCGGGCGCCGGATTGGGCACATCGTGCGAAGCAGCCTGGTCGCTGGGACCAAAGTCGAGGGCCTGCGGCTGGGAAGCGATACCCCCATCGCCTTGGGGCTTGGGGGCACTTCCGGGGGCGGGGGCACTTCCGGGGGCGGAAACGCGGTCGTGGAGATTGAGCTTCGGCGCGATGGGGGTAGCCGCCGCGCTGTCGGCCGGCGTGCGGGGCAGGGCGGTGGACGTGGCCTGCCCGAGTACCTGGTCCAGCAGATCGCCAGCCGGCGCGGGCATCGATTCCGCCGCGGCCGGCGGCGGGGTCGCGGCAGGTGAAGCCGGTGCGGCTTCCGCGCCCGGATTCAGTTGTTTTTCCAGGTCGCGCTGGGCGGCGTCCAACGCTTCCTGCGTCGGATAGGCCAGACCCAGTTCGTTGCGTTGATTCGGTTCGCCGAACACGGCTCCGCAATCCGGGCATCGCGCGGAGGTCGGCAACACGGTGGTGCCGCACTGATGACAAACGCCCAGCAGATGCGCCACGCCCGGCGTGTTGCGGGCCAATGCCCAGAACTGCCGCGTCGTCGGGCCGCGCAGGATCGTCGTCAGCTTGATCTTGCCCGCCAGGGCCTGTTTCTTGAGCACGTCATAACTGCACCCCGGTCGGAACGGTCGGTTCTTGTCGCGGATGGACCAAGGCCCCATGGCGATCTGCGTCGCCTTGCGCGACAGCGGCTCGAACAGTCCGTGGCATTCCTCGCAACGATCCGAGGTCTTCTGGGTATGCCCACAATACGGACACAGGATGTAAGCCTGTTCTTCAGCCATGGAATGTTCCAGCCCGGAATACCGGTTCACCGGCCCGGCGACGCCGACATTGACAGCGTCCGCGGACCGCCGTAGCGTGGCGTCATGCGACGAATCGCCATGTTACTGATTATTTTAGGCTTTTTCGCCACCGGCTGCGGCCACACGCCCCGGCAGGCCCAATCCACCGCGCCGACGACCGCTCCCTCGGCAACCGCCGGAACCGCTGCGGGGACCGTGACGGGGGCGGCTCCGGGGGCTGTTCCGGGGGCGGTTCCGGGGGCCGGGAAACCTCTGGCTCTGCTCGCCGGCCAGAACATCCGCATGGACAAGCTTCAACCCCTGCTGCTCGAAGCCGCCGGCGGCGAAGCCCTGATCGACCTCGTCCTCGACCATCAGATTCAGCGCCAGCTCGCCCAGCGTGCCCTGACGGTGACGCCCGAACAGATTCAGGCGGAACGCGACATCCTCCTTGGCATCTTCTCTTCCGATGCCGATCAGGCGCAGCGATTGCTCGATGAACTGCGTCGTCGGCGCGGTTTGGGGCCGCACCGTTTCGAGCAATTGCTCCGGCGCAACGCGGGCCTTCGTCAGCTTGTGCAGCCGCAGGTTCAGGTCACCGAGACAGCGACGCGGCAGGCCTACGCCATGGCCTATGGCCAGCGGAAGGAAGCGCGCGTGCTGGTGGTTTCCACCGTACGGGATGCGGCGGAATATGCCCGTCGCGCCAAGGCCGGGGAGGACTTCGCCACGCTTGCCCGCGAGCACAGCACCGACGCCAGCGCCGACGCCGGCGGCCTGATGACGCCGATCAGCGAGGAAGACCCGCAGTACCCCGCCGCCGTGCGCTCCGTGCTGGCCAAACTCGAACCGGGACAGATCAGCGACCCCATCGCGCTGGACCAGGGCTTCGCCGTGCTCCGCTGCGAGCGAACGATTCCCGCCGTCGCGGTAGAATACGAATCCGTGAAGACCGAGCTTGAGCTTGGCGTGCGTCGTCGGATCGAACGCATGCTGATGAGTCAGACCGCCCGCGCCATGTTGGACGAGGCCGACCTGACGGTACTGGACCCGACTTTGGCCGAAAGCTGGAAACAGGCGCGTCGCCTGCAACAGCAGCAGCCGTGAACATCAAGACTGACCACCAAGTCGCCAAGAACGCCAGGATCGGACAGGAAAGACGGAAGAAAAAGCATTGTTCAAATCCATTTTTCTTCTCTCATCCTGACTTGGCGCTCCTGGAGTCTTGGCGATTGATTTGGCAGACAGGAAAACACCCATGAAGATCAAACCCGCATCGCGCATTGAGCGGCTGCCCCCGTATGTGCTGGGCAAGCTGAAGAACATGATTTACGAGAAGCGTCGGGCGGGGGCGGACGTGATCGACTTGAACATGGGCAATCCGAAAGACGCGCCGCCGGACGCCGTGATCGAGAAGGTCCGCGAGGCGGTGCTGGATCCGCGCAACAGCCGGTACTCCGTTTCCGCCGGCGTGTACAACCTTCGCCGCGACATGGCGCTGAAATACCAGCGGAAGTGGGGCGTCGAACTGGACCCGGAAACCGAAGTCATCGCCACCATCGGCTCCAAGGAAGGGTTCAGCCATTTGTGCCTGGCGCTGCTGGGACCGGGCGACATCGCCGTCGTGGCGGACCCGGCGTTCCAGATTCACACCTATGCCGTGGTCCTCGCCGGCGCCAGCGTGGTCTCCGTGCCGCTGGGCAATGATGAAGCGTTCCTTGCCCGCATCGAAAGCGTGCTGTCGCATCTGACGCCCAAGCCGAAGATCGTGGTGCTCAACTATCCACACAATCCGACGACGATGACGGTGGAGCCTGCGTTCTTCGACCGCGTGGTGGAAATGGCGGCGAAACACCAGGTCATGATCGTCCACGACTTCGCCTACGGCGAAACGTGCTTCGACGGCTACCAGGCCCCCAGCTTCCTCCAGGCCAAAGGCGCCAAGGAGTACGGCGTCGAATTCACCACGCTGAGCAAGCCCTACAACATGGCCGGCTGGCGCATCGGCTTCTGCTGCGGCAACCACGAAATGGTCAAGGCCCTGAGCACCATCAAGGGCTACTACGACTACGGCATCTTCCAGGCGGTGCAGATCGCCGCGATCGTGGCCATGCGCGAAGGCGACAAGCACATCGAGGAACAGGCCCGCATCTACCAGGCCCGCCGCGACATGCTCGTCCGAGGCCTGCGCAAGCTGGGCTGGGAGGTCGATTCACCACGCGCTTCCATGTTCGTCTGGGCCAAGGTCAGTCCTGAACACCTCGCCCAGTACAATGGCTCGACCAACGACCTGTGCCTGGCCATGGTGGATCAGGCGGAAGTCGCCATGACCCCCGGCGCCGCGTTCGGCGACCTCGGCGAAGGCTACGTCCGCCTCGCCCTGGTCGAAAACGAACACCGGCTGCGCCAGGCCCTGCGCCAGCTCAGTCGGGCGCTTAGCCGCAGCAATGCCGCGGTGGTGTGAGGGACCATGGGGGAATGACCGAAGGTCCAGGTCCAAATGACGCATGACCAGACGCGCGGGCAATTTGCCCGCGGCTGCAAAAGTGCAGGGACGCCCATGGATGAGCACGGTACTCCGTGCGAATCCATGGGATTCCGTTTCATCATTCGGATTTGGACATTCGGTCATATCCCGTTTTCCCCTTTGTCCTGCGTCCATGGCGGGTGTACGATTTCGTTTCACTTTGCACGTTGAGGAGACATCGAGCATGAGCATGGCGACCACCGACGCCGCGGCCTCCGCCTCGCTGGCGGGCAGCGATCCTGACCTCTTCCGTCTGATCCAGTCGGAATCACACCGGCAGGACACGACGCTGGAAATGATCGCCAGCGAGAATCACGTTTCCCCGGCTGTGCTCGCCGCCGTCGGCTCCTGCCTGACCAACAAGTACTGCGAAGGCTATCCCGGCAAACGCTACTACTCCGGCTGCGGCATCTACGACCAGGTCGAAACCCTGGCCATCGAACGCGCCAAGCAGATGTTCGGCTGCCGGTTCGCCAATGTGCAGCCCCACTCCGGCGCCAACGCCAACATGGCGGCCTTCATCGCCCTGCTCGAACCCGGCGACACCTTCCTCAGCGTCGTCCTCTGCGACGGCGGACACCTCACCCACGGCTCGCTGGCCAACATCTCCGGCAAATGGTTCAAACCCGTCCATTACCCGCTGATCTATGACCGCAGCCACCCGCGGTT
Organism: Phycisphaeraceae bacterium; assembly: GCA_020848195.1. GTDB lineage: Bacteria > Planctomycetota > Phycisphaerae > Phycisphaerales > Phycisphaeraceae > JADLAP01. Next base: position 1,779 of record JADLAP010000031.1, on the reverse strand, counting down.
CGGCCGGATCGACTACGACGCCGTGGCCAGGCTCGCGCGTGAACACAAGCCCAAGCTCATCATCTGCGGCTACTCCGCGTATCCCCGCACCATCGACTTCCCCCGCTTCCGGCAGATCGCCGATGAAGTGGGCGCGACCTTGGTGGCGGACATCGCCCACATCGCGGGCCTCGTCGTCGGCGGAGCGCATCCTTCGCCGTTCCCCCATGCCCAGATCGTCACCACCACCACGCACAAAACCCTCCGCGGCCCGCGCGGCGGCCTGATCCTCACCAACGACGAACAACTGGCGGCGAAAATCGACAAGGCTGTCTTCCCCGGCTGCCAGGGCGGCCCGCTCATGCACGTCATCGCCGGCAAAGCCGCCGCCTTCGGCGAAGCCCTCAAACCCGAATTCCGCGCCTATGTCCACCAGATCGTCGCCAACGCCAAAGCGCTCGCCGAGGCGCTGACCCAGCGCGGCTACGACCTGGCGTCCGGCGGGACCGACAACCACCTGATGCTCGTCGATCTTCGCCGCACGCATCCCAACCTCTCCGGCAAGGACGGCGCGGCCTGGCTGGAAGAGGCCGGCATCATCGCCAACAAAAATACCGTCAACAACGACACCCGCAGCCCCATCGTCACCAGCGGCATCCGCCTCGGCACGCCGGCGCTGACCACCCGCGGCCTCAAACAGCCCCAGATGGTCCAGGTCGCCGGCCTCATCGACCAGGTCCTCCGCAGCGAAGGCGACAAGACCAAACTCCAGAACGTCCGCAAGGAAGTCGAGTCCCTCTGCCGCCAGTTCCCGCTGCACGGATAAACAACCCAACGCCCGAACGCCACAACGAGCCGGAAGCGTAAGCGACGGCCCTCCTGTGTATGAACGAGCCGGAAGCGTCAGCGACGGCCATCCCGCGAATGACCCTCCATGGTTGTCGCCGGAAGGCCGTCGCTGACGCTTGCGGCCCGCTTTGCGCATGGCGGTCTTGAATTTACCGTTAGTCATGTTATATTTTGGGCATGTCCCGATCCGCCCCCACGCTTGAGCAGATCGCCGTGTCGTGCCATTTGAGCGCCATGACGGTCAGCCGCGCGCTGCGGAGCGACCCCGGCATCTCGGAAACGACCCGGCTTAAGGTCGTCGCCGCCGCCAAACGGATGGGCTATCGGCCCCGCGTCAAGGCGGGCCGGCCTCGCAGGTCCAGAGACGCCGCCACCGCGATTCGCCCCTCCGTCGCCGTCGTCTTCGCCACCGACGGCGTCCCTTCCACCTTCTTTTTCTCCCACACCCTGGCCGCCCTCGAAGGACAACTCAGCCAGCGCGGCTACATCTGCCGCGTCCTCGCCCTGCCCGGCGGTCAGTATGAACGCTTCCTCGCCGTCGTCGAAAATCTCCGCGAAGGACGCGATCAGGCCATCCTCCTCGTCGGTGCCATGCCGCCGCGTCAGCTTCAATCGCTGATCGACCTGAATCCTCCGCTCATCCTCGTCGATCACACCGGCGATCCCCGCACCACCGGCGACTACGACGCCATCGCCTTCGACAACACCGAAGCGGCCCGGCTGGCGGTCAAGCACCTCGCCGGGCTTGGCCGACGACGCATCGCCCTGCTCTCCGGCATCGCGGACCACTACTTCAGCCGCGACATCGAACACGGCTATCACGACATGCTCGCCTTGCTCGATCTGCCTCTGGACTGCACGCTGCTGTGGCGCGGCAATTTCGATCCCCGGCAGGCCCGGCAGATCGTGCTCGATCAGATCGAAGCCGGCACGTCGTTCGACGCCGTGGTG
>JADLAP010000030.1 GCA_020848195.1 Phycisphaeraceae bacterium | reverse complement strand
GGTCATTCACGGGGGCCGCGTAGGCGGCGGCGTCCTCGACCAGGGGCTGCCTGAAGCGGGTGAACGAGCCGGTGGGGTCGGCGACGACGACATCGGCGATGCCGCCTTGGGCGTCCTCGACGAGGATTTCGTCGCCATCGTCGAAGACGACCTGTTCGTGGAGGTCGGCGCGGCCGACGATGATGTTCGCGGCGGCGGCGCGTCCGAGGGCGGTCGCCAACTGGGCGGCATAGTCGGGGTCGCGGAGGCGGGCGCGGGGGGCCTTGTCGCTGGCGATGCCGGGGATGTAGTCCCGCTGCACGTAGGGCGACCAGATGGTGGCGCCGTGATGGGCGCGGTTGCTGCCGTCGTAGCGTTCCTGGATTTTGCGGGTCCAGACGCGGCCGGCGAGGTTCATGCCCAGTTGCCGGCAGGCCAGGCGGCGGTCGAGGATGTAGTCGGTGTACTCCTCGCTTTCGAGCATGGCGCGGAGCATGTGCTTGCCTTCGTCCAGCCGCTCGCGGACGCCCCACTTGTGGAAGCGGATGACGTGGAGTTCATCGGACGAAGCGCCGCGAGGCCGGAAGTGCGCCACGAAGACTTCACGCCGGCCCGACGACGAGCCGCGACGCGACATCGAGCGCACCACCTTGCCCATGTTGATGAATTCGATGCCGTTGTATTCCCGCGTCAGATTGCAGATCAGTTCGTGCACGATGGCGTCCACGGCCGGATCGTCCGTCGGCGTCATATCGACGATCAGTTCCTCTTCCTCCATGCGTGCGCCGGGGAGCCAGTGAATCTGCATGGAGTATTCGTCGCTGAGGCCGAGCAGGTCTTCATCGACCAGCGTGTCGTCGCCCTGGGCGATCAGCGCGCGGTACATGGGATTGCGCCAGATGGGGTTGTCCACGTCGTCGTGCTGGTAATCCAGGGGCACCGCCTCGGCGAAGCGCCGGCAGGCGTCGACGTAACACTGGCGCATGGCGGTGACGTCGAGTGAAGCGACCTCGCGCGGGAGCAACTGATCGGCGGCCAGAGTCTCGCCCGTCATGAACAGCGCCATTTCCGGCCAGCCCCGCACATTGCGCCCGCGACCCAGCGCCGCGATCTCGCCCAGATGCAGTCGCAGATCGTCGTCCGACATCACCCCCAGCCCGTTGAACTGGGCATAGGTGAGGATTCGCGTCCCGTGTACCGCGCAGTAGTAGTAGATCGGCCTGCCCCGCACCGCCACCGGCGAGTTGACGATCAGCCTGCGCATCTCCTCCTTCGACCGAGGCAGGGGCTGAATCCGCCACGCTTCGCCGCGACGGTTGATCGCGTCGCGCACCTTCGCGTTGCGGGCGAAAAGAAAGCGAATCCGTTGTCGAGGCGCCAGGTCCTGCAACAGTTCATCCGCCTTGAACGCCAGGTCCATGCGATCCGGATCGGGACGGATCAGGATGTTCTCGCCTTCGACGAGCAGATCGACCGCTTCAAGCCAGATGTCCATGCGCTGGGCGTGGCTGAGCAGCGGCATCGCCTGGGCGCGGCGATTCTGGTCGAGCTGGTCGGTATACGCCTGGCGCTGCGTGGCGTGGATGCCGGGCGTGGTGACAATGACGCCGGCCACGGGAAAGGCCGTGGCGATCCGGTTCGACCAGACGGTTCCTTCCGGTCCGGTCTGCTTGATCAGCGGTTCCCCGATGTACTGAACCATGGCGCTTCCCCTCGCCAATCCTTTCCGAAACGGGAAGCTTACCCGTTCTTGACGTGCAGGAAAAACCGGATGCCCTGACCATGGGGAAAAATACGGGATAACCCGTACAGGAGTTCTGAAGATTCGCGGAGGGTCACGTCGCAGCGCGGCGCCGGGTCAGCGTCCATGCGAGCACGACCACGGCCGCGGCGATCAGCAGCAGCGTGACCGGGAGATGGTCGGCGTCTTCCGCGCCGACGCCAAGGGCGGCTTTCCAGGAGGGTTGGCGAACGCCGATCACCGCGATGGCGTTGTTGATCGCGTGCGCGAGGATGCCGGGCAGGATGGACCGCGACTGCCAGCAGAGCCACGCCAGCGCCGCGCCGAGCAGGAACGTGATGGCGAATTTGGCCAGCAGGAAGTGGAACAGTCCGAACGCCGCGGCGGTGAGGATGATCGCCACGCCGCGCCGGCCGCGAGCCTGGAATCCCGACAGCAGCAGGCCGCGGAAAAGCAGTTCCTCGCACACGGCCGGGACGATGGCGATCCACAACAGCACCAGCGGCAGCGAATGCTGTTTCATCGCGTCCACCAGGGGCAGTTCCGCCTTGGCCAGTTCCTCCGGCATCGGCATCACGTATTGCTGCAGGACGAAGACTTCCTGCGCGATGATCCACATGACCAGTCCGAGCAACGAGGCCGCCACGACGTCACGCGCCCGCGGCAGACGGAGGGCGAAGACGTGGCGCAGGTCGATTTTCCAGTACCCCAGCAGCGCCGCCGGGAGCAGCACGAACAGCGGCGGCATCATCACGGATGTCCAGCTCAGCACGCCGACGAAGTCGTCGCCGAAGTACTGCTGAATGGCGCTTTGGACGTAGAACCAGAGCGGAAACAGCAGCGCGACATACAGCACGACCAGCGCGGCGGCGGGCCACGGACGGGGACGGAACATCCTCCGGTTCAGCAGCGCCCGCAGGGATACGTTGTCGGCGAACAGCACCGCTTCCTGCCCGAAGATCTGCGCCGCCACGCCTACCGCTGCCGCGGCGTACAACGTCGTCGACGCCAGCACGCCCAGCACCACGCCCGCGCTGATCGCGCTGCCTGAAAGCAACTCACGCACCAGCAGCACCATGTTGCCCACCGGCATCACGATCATGAAACCTTCCAGCTTCACGCCCGGCATGCTCGCCGCCAGGCCCGGCATCATCACCGCGATGATCACCGGCGTGACGTAGTTCTGCGCTTCCTTGAACGACCGGGCGCAGCCGCACACCGCCACGAGAATCGCCGACATCAGCACGGAAAACGGCAGCAGACTCAGCAGAATCACCGGCAGCGTCCACCAGGGCATCCCCCCGAAAGCTCCCCCGCCCCCGGAAGTGCCCCCATTGGCATTGGCGGCGTGATTGAGCAGCGAACCGATGCCGCCGAAGTGGACGGTCGCCGCCACGCTGGCGAGATTCAGCGATGCGCCCATCAGCGCCACGGTCGTCACCGTCAGGAACTTGCCCACGATCAGTTCCGCGATCGGCACGGGACAGACGATCAGCGTCTCCAGCGTGCCGCGTTCGTGTTCACCAGCCGTCAGGTCAATCGCGGGATAGATCGCGCTGGTAATGGTCATGAGAATCAGCACCAGCGGAAGGATCAGGCCGAGGATGGAGCCTGAACTGGTCAGCGCCACCTGCTTCCATTGCAGCGGATGCAGAATCTCCGGATCGACGTGAAGCTGGCCCAGTCTCTGATGGATGCGATGCCGCGCCGCGCGGTCCAGCGCGTCGCCCAGACGATTGGCCGCGCTCTGACTGCGCAAATCCTGCGGCTGAAACAGCAGCATGAATTTCGTCTGATCCGTCAGCGAGTCGTCATTCTTCCCTGCATCCTCGACGATCACCGCGCAGGCGATTTCCTTCGACCGCACCGCCTGCTCCAGATGATCCATCACCGACACCTGCACGTGATCCGCCAGCGGCTGCGGCGGCTTGCGGTCTTCGTCGTCTTCCTTCGACCTGGTGGGGTCGGCAAGAAATTGCCGTTCCAGTTCCAGCCACCGCATCAGCGTGTCGCGGTCCGCTTCGCTGCGCACGCCGATGGCGACGGTCTCCGCCGCCACCCGGCGGGTCTGGCTCGTCACCGCCTGCAGGCTGAAAATCATCAGCAGCGGATACAGCACCACCGGCACGACGATCGTGGCGATCAGCGTCCGCCGATCGCGGAGGATGTCCACCAGTTCCTTGACGTAAATGGTGCGGACGCGCGAAAGATTCATGCGGCTGCGCCTCCCGCGTTGTCGGAAGACTGCACCAGCTTGAGGAAGATGTTGCTCAGCCGCTCTTCGCCGGTCAGTTGCCGCAGATCATCCAATGTTCCCTCGGCGATGATTCGGCCTCGATGGAGCAGGCCGATGCGGTCGCAGAGCGACTCGGCTTCGTCGAGGTAATGCGTGCTCAGCAGAATGGTTTTGCCGGCGTCGCGCTGCTTGCGGATGAAGTCGAGCATGACGCGATTGCTCAGCACGTCGAGGCCGAGCGTTGGTTCATCGAGGATCAGCACCGGCGGGTCGGCCACCAGCGCGCGGGCGATGTTGCCGCGTTGCTTCTGGCCGGTGGACAAGCTGCCGCAACGCAACTCGGCGAAGCCGGCCATGTCGAAGGCGTCGATGAGTTGCGCGGCGCGGGCGAGGGCCTGTTCGTGCGTCATGCCGTGGAGTTTGGCGAAATACATGAGCATGTCGCGGACGCTCAGTCGCTGATACAGGCCGGTGTTGGCGGTGAGAAAGCCGAGGTTGCGTTTGACGAGCAGGGATTGCTGCTGGACGTCGTAGCCGCAGATGGCGGCGGAGCCGGAGGTGGGTTTCACAAGGCCGGAGAGCATGCGGAGCGTGGTGGTCTTGCCCGCGCCGTTGGGGCCGAGCAGGCCGAAGATGTGGCCCTGTTGCACGTGGAAATGGACGTGTTCGACAGCCAGCTTTTCGCCGCCGTCGGGCGTGGGGAACGCTTTGACGAGGTTGTCCGCCACGACGGGGTCCATGGTGAAGCAGGATAGCAGGCCGAATGACGGGACGCGCGGGCGGTTCGCCCGCGGCTGGCAAATCCGAGTGGCGCATGAAATGTCTCGTTTGAGCCGCGGGCAAACTGCCCGCGCGTCTTTCTCGTTTCGGGGTGGGCTGAAAGGAAGGGATGGTGTACAGTAACAAGACCATGCGAACACGACGAAAGACGATGGCGTGGGTCATGGGCGCCTTGCTGGCGTGCGTGGTCCGAAGCGTGCTGGCGGAACCGACGACGCGGCCGGCGGAGCCGGAAGGCCACGTGGACCGCTCCTCGCCTCAGGCGACGATGTTCACGTTCCTGGGAGCGATGCGCGACATGCAGGGACCGATGGAGAAGCGTGCCACGGCCTGGCAGGTGGTGCGAAGCTGCTTTCCGCCTGAGGCACTGCCCAACCCGGCGCAGGCCCGGCAGCTCAAGGCGATCATCGACAAGCTCGGCGAAGTGCGGGAAGACGATCTGCCGGACAAGAGCGCGGTGCGGAAGGAGAATCTGTGGGGGCACACCTTCTTTCCGCAGCCGGCGAAGCATCAGTGGGTATACGACCAGCTCAAGGCGATGGGCAAGTGGCCTGAGGGTGAGATTGCGCTGATGCGGCAGACGGACAACGTGTGGAGCTTCACGCCGGAAACGATGGCGCAACTGGCGGAGCTGACGGCGAGCATGGCCCCGCTGCCGCCGCGATATGCCTCTCCGTCGGCTGTGGATGAACGGAGTCACAGCGCCGTCGTCGGTCTGCTGGGCGCGACATTCGTGCATACCTCGTGGTGGCAGTGGCTGTCGCTGCTGGGGACGATTTTCGTGGCCGTGGTGGCGGGCCGAATGGTGCAGGGCAGCATGAAGTCGGCTTCGACGCGGCTGAATCAGCGAGGCTGGAAAGCGCGGGCCGGGGCGATCAGCCACGCCGCCGGTCCCCTGAGCCTGGCCATCCTCACCCTCGGCCTGAGCATCGGCCTGGGCATGATCGTCATGGACGAGCGCCTCGCCGGCTTCTTCCACGAGGCAATTCAGTTCCTCTACCTCGTCGCCGCGGGCTGGTTCCTCTACAATCTCGTCGAACTGATCGAACTGGCCCTGCTGAGCCTGACCAGCCGCACGTCCAGCAGGCTCGACGACATGATCGTCCCGCTGATCCGCAAAACCCTGCGGATTTTCTTGGTCATCGTGTTCATCATCGTCGCGCTGCAGAACGTGTTCAACCTCGACATCACGGGCTTCCTGGCCAGCCTGGGCATCGCCGGTCTGGCCGTTTCCCTGGCTGCACAGGATTCGGTCAAGAACCTCTTCGGCTCGGTCACGATCTTCTTCGACAAGCCGTTCTCAGTGGGCGACCGCATCGTGTTCGACGGGCACGACGGCACCGTCGAGGAAATCGGCTTCCGCTCCACGCGCATCCGCACGCTTGAGGGCCATCTCGTCACCGTGCCGAACATGAAGTTCACCGATTCGTCGGTGGAGAACGTCGCCGCCCGACCGAGCATCCGGCGGATCATGGACATTACCATCACCTACGACACGCCGGCCCCGAAGATCGAACGCGCGGTGGAGATCGTCCGCCAACTGCTGTGCGACGACGCCGAGGTCGCCGCCGCGTTCGACATGACGGACCTGCCCCCTCGCGTCGCGTTCGACAATCTCAACGCCGACAGCCTGAACATCAAGGCGATCTACTGGTATACGCTCAAGGATGGCCGGGACTACTGGTCCTACCTCGCCCACTGTCAGCAGGTGAACCTGAAACTGTTCCGGGCCTTTGCCGCCGAGGGCATCGAGTTCGCCTTCCCGACGCAGACGCTCTATCTGGCGGGCGATCCCAACCGGCAACTGACTGTCAATGGGATGCAGCCGCGCGGCAGCGGCGACGGTCGGGCGTACACCTGAATGCCGGTTCTCGGAAGGTCTTAGTCGATCAGCGCGCGGCGCACGGCTTGCGTGTTCGGTTCGAGCACCTCGGCGATCTGCCGCGTCAGCTCGCGGGACTTGGCCAGATCGTGATCCCGGGCCGTGTCCATCGCCTCACGTGCAAGCAGAAACAGCTTCTGCGCGCCGATGCTGCCGCTGCTGCCCTTCATCGTGTGCGCCAGCCGGCCGAACTGCTCCAGGTCGCTGCTGTCCAGCGCTTCGGACATCGCGTGCAGCCTCGCCTGCGCGTCACGCAGGAAGGTCTCCAGCAGATCGGAAATGAATTCGCGGTCGTCCAACGACCGAAGGTCTGAAATCACTTCCGCGGACAACATATCTTGCGATTGAGTTTGGTTGTTTGTTTCATTCATGCCGATGTTCTCCCCTTCCCCTGCGGATTCGACATCCATCCCATCGGCAGGATTGAGAGGGGGTATAAGTTTCTGAATAGGAGGGTAGCCCAAAGCAGGCGCGTTTGTAGCGGCGGTGACGATCATGCTGTCCTGTGGCCGCGAAACGCCGCCAGGATCATGCGCAGGCGATCATGCATCACGTCAAGTCACCCGTTCGTTGGCTGGGGCAGGTCGGCGGTGTCCAGCCAGATCGTCACCGGGCCGTCGTTGTGGATTTCCACGTCCATGTCCGCGCCGAACCGGCC
>JADLAP010000029.1 GCA_020848195.1 Phycisphaeraceae bacterium | reverse complement strand
CGCCGCCGGCGTGATGATGAACAGGGACCGGCCTCGCTGTTGGATGCGGCGGAACATGTCCAGCCACGCCAATGCGGAAGGCGTGCCTTCGCCGGGCGTGAACTGAATAGCTTCGATTTCGGGCACATCCAGCAGGGCTTCAAAATGTTTCGCCGCGCCGGGGCCGTCGAGGTGGAACACCGCGCGGCCCGCGGTCTCCGCCTGGCGCGCGATGTCCGGCAGCAGATGCCTGTTGAAAGCTTCCGGCCCCAGCATGAAATTCAGATCGCACGCGGGAATCATGTAAGGCTTTGTCGACCACATCGTCAGCCAGTGGATCACGCCCGCGCCGTGTTTCGTCGCATCGCTGTACAGGCTCGACCAGACTTTCCGCCAGCCGGGGTAGATCGCGTTGACATGCTGTTCGATCAGCTCCGGCCGATCCGCCATGTCCATGCACGTTTCGGTCGAGCCGCGGAGGTTGAGGATCACATCGCCCGAACCGCCGAGGTCGGGTGTGCAGACAAGGTAGTTGCCCGCGGCATCTTTTGCCGTCAGTTCGGTCAGTTCCCGCAGCTTCTTCCACCACGGGTTGTCGTCTTGAAGCTGCCAGTCCGGGGCGTTGGACCAGTCGTCGTCGATGAAGTTGTGAGTCCAGCTTGTGTCCGCGCCGAACTCCGTTTTGCCGCCGAACATCGCGCCCAGCAGCACAGGGCCGAAGTCCACCCGCACGCTGGGCAGCGCGTCGCCCACGCGGTGCGTGTTGATCATGTCCTGCTTCTTGGCGTCCAGCCATGCCCGCGGGTCGCCCATCAGCAGGTCAAGCCGGCGGTTGATCGGCCGCGACGGCACGCCGTTGACCTGCGCCACCAGGATCGGCCGATCCAACGCTTCGTGCGCCCACCATGCCTCGTACCGCTGGGCGATCCGGGGAAAGTCCGTGCAATGCGCCAGCGACGACGCGGCGATCTTCGCCTGGATCGCCTGCCAGGCAGCCCGCTGCGTCACGGGGTCAACAGGTGGATGCTGGAGGGATGAGGTGTTCATGACTGCTTGCTCCGGTGGTGATTACGAAAGGTCGCATTCTACCGACACGGGAGGCAAGCGTCCGTTGAAACGCAGGGTAAAACGATTAAGCCCTGCGCTGTTTTGCTTCGTTATTCTATTGCCGCGACCTGCGACAACGCTGGGCCTGTCCATCAGGCTGGTGAATAAGAGATATCCGAGTTGTCTGTTGCGGGAAATGGATGGACCGAATGCGGGGATGGATTTTTTGAATCCCCGGAATGCAGGCTCAATCGCGGCGCACAGGACCGCCGTCATGCCGCGACAGCATCGCGGATGTTTTTCCCATCGCAGGCGCGATTGGAGAGCGGATTACTTCACGCCGGGCAGGCCGTTGATGGAGGGATCCATCGGTTTGAGGTCCAGGTTCCTGCCCCACGCCTTGCGGATGGCCTTGATGTAGTACACCCAGTTCGCCAGCGTGACGTCCGGCGGGACGCGGTGGTCGGGCATGGGAATGAAGCCGCCTTCTTCGACGAGCGGGGTGAGGCGCTTGACCTCGGCGTCGATCGCGGCCGGGCCGCCTTGCAGCGCGTGCTTGTCCACGCCGCCCATCAGGAGAAGATCCCTGCCGTACTGCTTGCGATACTTCACCGGGTCCGCGCCCCAGGTTCCGATTTCGATGGGGAACATCGTGTTGACCCCGGCCTCCATCCACAGCGGAATCAGATCGTCGATCTTGCCGTCGCAGTCGGTCCAGATGATATCGACGCCGTACTTGTGCAGCAGATCGGTGATCCGGCGATAGTTGGGGACGAGATACTGTTTGAAATGCTCCGGTGAGAGCAGGGGGCCTGCGTTGTAGCACATGTCTTCCCAGCCGCCCCAGGCTTCAAACTTCGCCCTGGTCTCCAGCACCGGCGTCAGCATGGCGATGTTCAGGTCCGCGATGGTGACGACCATCTCCTCGAACAGGGCGGGGTCGTCGTACACCATCATGGACGCACCTTCCATGCCCATCCAGTTGCGAATCCAGCCGTAGAGGCTGCAGCCGGGCAGGAAGATCGGGTAGTCCCGTTTGGGATCGGTCCAGCGTTTGGCCTGCTGCTTGATGTCTTCAACCCATCGTTTGGGTGAGGTGGGATCCAGCTTGGGCTTGTAGTGTTTTTTCCAACTGGCGCGGTCCACCAGGAGATGACCCTCGTGCATGGGAATTGAACCCATGTATTTCTGCCGCAGCAGGCGAACGCCGTCGCCATCCTGCACCAGTTCAAATTCTCCACGATCCTCGATGACCTTGTGAACGAAGGGGGGACAGAGACCGATGCTGACATGGATGTAGGAATCCGGCGACGCGGGGGAGCCAAGGCTCATGTCCATGCCGAAGTACGTTTCGGACGTCCTGGGATCCACCGATTTCGGCAGGCCCTGCTTCTGCCACTCGGGCAGGGTTTCCTCCCAGTAGCTGAAGTCGTACAGCAGGCCGCGGTCGAAGGGCTGGTAGTGCATGATGGCGTTGAAACGTTCACGATGATTCATGACGGAGACTCCGGGAATGCGACACGAAAGACCGCATTTTACTGTCATCGGACGCAATGATCCTCAAAATATCGTGGGAAAACCCATGCTTTTTCGGCTGAATCCATATCATTTTCGATCATCCGGCGCGATGCGAAGCGATTACTGGCCGGGTTGAGTGGTTGCGGCCGGGGCGATGGGCTTGAGATGCAGGGTGTCTTCGAGCAGTTGGAAAAGCTCCTCCGGCTCGCCGGGCCGTCCCGCGACGAGCATGGTCGATGAAAGCAGTTTGGGAATCACGCCCGCGCCGATGAACCGGTACGCGGCGACATCTCGCTGGATCTGCTGCGCAGGCCAGCCGTCCGCCAGCGACTGATTGAGCGGGGCTTCGCCGATAAGTTCCCTCGCTTTCGCATGGGCCTCTTCAATCGTTGGAGGGCGGCTACCGGTGAAGAGGTAGGCGTTGAACGCGGGGAACGCCCGTCGATCCGCGTGCCACACCGCCAGCGCCAGTTGCGCATAGCGGCAACCGCCGGCATGGCGCGGTTCGGTTTCCTCCACTTCCTCGTTGCACCCGCTGTCCAGCGGCACCGGAGCCAGGAGAATGGCCAGTTGATCTTCGCCATACCGCACCAGCATCTGTTCCAGGATGGTGTGCAGCAGCCGGCAATGCGGGCAGGTGTAGTCGAACATGTAGACCAGCATGTGGGGAGCAGCGGGTGAGCCGATACGAGGCAATTTCGCAGCCGGGACTTTGAGCCTCCCGCCGAGGAAGAACGTGTTCTGATCTTCATCGGGCTGCGTCGTGGCGGGCTGTGTCGCGGCCTGCGAGGCGTTGAACAATTCGACGCTGTGTTCCTTCGGCGGCATGAGCCACTGCGGCAGGATCAGACCCGCCACCGCCAGAGCCGCGGTCGGAATCATCCATCGCCATTGCACCTGCTTCGCCCGGAAGAGGATCAGGATCGACGCCAGCGTGCCGCAGGCATGGGCCGCCATGCACCATGGACAGATGGCGCTGTCCGTCAGCAGTTGCAGGCCGACGAACCAGACCGCCGCGCCGAGGATCGCCATCGCGGCCGCAGCCAGCAGATTCCACGCCAGTTGCCGCTGATCCATCCGCGTGCGAGGCCCTGTTCGCGTCAGCAGCGCCAGCACCAGCAGGTCCATGCCTGCCGCCATGGCGCTGACCGGCATGCCCAGCCATGTGGACCAGCGGCTGGCCAGCACGCTGTCGCAGTCAAAAAGCGTTTCCGGAGCGCAGCCGGGCAGGCTGTCGCCGCTCTGCGACAGGCTGTGGCGCAGCAGGATCAGGCTGATCGCCATGGCCAGCACGACCATCACGCCGACCGTCAAGCGGTACGGCTGGCTGGCGATGTCCGCGTTCCCTCGCGTCGGCTCGTTCATGGTCTGACATGGTAGGTTGCGTGGACGGATCGTGCAGCCGCGCGGGCAAAGCGAAAAGAAAATGCCGGACTTGCAAAGTCCGGCTCGGATCAGGCGGGGTGCGTGATGTCGGTTATTCGGAGCCGGACTCCGCGAGTCCGGCCCGGCTTGAATCGGGTTGTACGTGTTTTTTCGGAGCCGGACTCTGCGAGTCCGGCATTCTCGCGTCGTGAGGATGTCACGCCACCGTGCGTTGCTGAAGCTGTTCCATCAGACGGGTGTACACGTGGCGATCGTCCTCATCCGCTTCGGTGGCACCGGGGGCACCAGGTGCGGCGGGAACATCGGTTGGGGCTGCCTGCGGCGCGGCGGCTTCTTCCCATGTGTCGCTGACCGGCTCGGCCCACGGGTCCGGCTTGGTCGTGTCCACCGGTTTGGGCTGCGGCAGCGGTTTGGCGGCGGGGATCGTCGGCTCATGCCGAACCACAATCTCAGGCTTGGCTGCGGGAGCCGGTATTTGCGCAGCCGTCGACGCCTGAGCGGGCGCGGTTTGCTTCGCGGCGGATTGCGCCGCCTGTCGCATCGCCTGCTGCGTCATCTGCCGGCTCTGGCTGAGCATCGCTTCCGATTGCTTGAGCATCTGCTCGATGCGTTCCTGCGTGCTGACCCAGTTGGCCTGAAGATGTTCGATCTTCGTTTCGATCTGCTTGAGGGCAGTGGTGAAATTTTCGTCGATTTTGCCTACCCACTGGTCGTACGCAGCCAGGGATTTGGCGACGTCGTGCGTGACTTGTTCGCGCAATTTGTTGTGTTCCACGTGAATCTGCTCCACCAGTCGGCGGTGTTCCTGGGTTTGAGCTTCGGCGGCCCGGAAAAGCTGGACACCGAGCCGGATACGCTGCTCATTCTGCGCTGCCAGTCGTTGCAGAGCCTCCGCCTGCCCGGCGGAATCCAACGGGCGACGAGGCAACCCCGGCAGCGACGCGTGGTTGCTCGTTCCCGTGCCCTGTTTGACAATCGTCGTCGCCATGATGCTGACCCTGCGATGAGGCGGTACGCCCTTTCCTTTGATCGGCAGGCTGTCGAACTCCACTGCACTTTCTTCCACAGGCGGCTATGCTCATGTCATGCGACTACAAACTCTGATTCAGGCGATGGAAACGATCGCACCGACCGCCGGGGCTGAGGATTGGGACAACGTCGGACTGCTGCTGGGCGATCCGCGTTGGACGCTGAACCGCGCGCTGCTCTGCATCGACCTGACCCCGGCTGTGTGGGATGAAGCCGTCCGTGCCAGGGCTCAATTGATCCTCGCCTACCATCCGCCGATCTTTCAGCCGCTCAAAAAGCTGACTGCCGGTCACTGGCAGCAGCGGCTGCTGCTGGATGCCGCTCGTCGACGCGTGGCGATCTACAGTCCGCATACCGCGCTCGATGTCGCGGAGCAGGGCCTCAATGACTGGCTGGTCCGCGGCCTGGGTCAAGGCAAGGTCCGTGCGATTCAATCCGCCGACGCCACGCCAGTCATGGTGAAGATCGCCGTCTTCGTGCCGCGGGAGCAGGTGGACCGCGTGCGGCAGGCGATGGCCGACGCCGGCGCGGGCGTCATCGGCCACTACCGGCTCTGCTCGTTCAACAGCCCCGGCGAAGGCACGTTCCAAGGCGACGATCAGGCAAATCCTTTCGTCGGTCGGGCAGGTCGTTTTGAACGTGCATCGGAAATTCGGCTGGAGATGGTCTGTCCGCAATCGCATGTGGCGGCCGTGGTGGCGGCGGTTCGCGCCAGCCATCCGTATGAGGAACCCGCGATGGATGTGTATCCCCTGCAACACGTGCCGGCGAAGCAGCCGCGTGGACAGGGCCGGGTGGTGGAACTGGACAAGCCGGTCAGCCTGGCTGCGCTGGTGCATCGCGCGAAAAAGCACCTGGGCCTGCGTCATGTGGATGTGACGAGACCGGCGAAGGCCAGGCCGATCCGTCGCGTGGCGGTCTGTGCCGGCGCGGGCGCATCCGTTCTGTGCGGCTGCGACGCCGAGGCGTACCTGACCGGCGAGATGCGTCATCACGACCTGCTCGATGCTGCTCAGCGCGATGTCGCGGTGATCCTCGCGGGTCATACGCAGACGGAGCGGCCATCTCTGCCTCATCTGGCTCAACGATTGACCAACCTGCTGCCCAAGGTTCGCTGGCAGGTCAGCAAGGCCGACGCGCCGCCCAATGCCCAGGCATGACATGACGAGCAACGATAAGGCGAGCTTCTCCCGTAATCATGCGTTGATTGGCGGCATGCGCCGTCCGGCGCATGCCGGCATCACCACGGGCCGGCCTGTTTGCGGTAGGCCATGGCGGTCATTCCCGCGCGTTGCCGGAACCAGCGTGAGAAATGGAAGGGATCGTGGAAGCCGACGCGCCGGCCGATTTCGTGCATGCGCAGTCGCGTGGTGCGCAGCAGTTCGCATGCTTCCTGATGCCGGCAACGATGCACCCACTCCATCGGCGAGCAACCCAGGTGCTGATGGAAGTGACGCTGGAGCGTCGAAACGCTGCAACCGGCGAGGTGGGTCAGTTCATCGATGAGGATGGGGCGATCAAGATGGTTCTGGACGAGTTGGAGAACCTGCTGCACGGGCGCGGACATCGGCTGGGAAGACGAAGTCGCGGTGGCGTGGGCGATGCGGCATAACTCGTCCAGGACCAGCAGCGCCAGGGCGTGACCGATTTGCCAGTCGGGGGCCGCGTCGAGGAATCGCTGGACGCTGTAGCGCACGACGCCGGCCAGCCCGCGGCAGTGCAACAAAGAACCGCCGATCAGACCGTGCAGCATCGGCCATGCGCGGTTGCGGCGATCAGGCGCATTGAAGAGCGGCGAATCGTGCGCGTGCGAGACGCCGATCGTGATGCGGCCATTCGTGTCGCGGTGGTCCGGAATGATGTGAACGCCGCCGAGCAGGAAAGGCTCCTCCGCGTCCGCCTCGTAACGGATGTCGTGGTTCCATCGCAGCAGGAGGAATTGGTTGGCGGACATCGCGTAGCGGCGGCCGTTGACCGTGCATCGGCCGGTTCCCGTTTCGCACCAGAGCACCATCCAGCTTTGCACGGGACCGTTGTGGATGATCTGTCGCGCGGCGAACTGATAGCGGTTGGCATACACCACGACGGCGCGATCAAAGGAGCCGGATGCGGCCGGTCGGGCTTTCATGACTTAATTATACAAAAAAAGGATGTCATATCCATGTTTTATGCATGGATTATCAATTACTGTTGTTCGTGCGATGAGCATTCCCCTGTACCCCGCCTGACCAGGAGACGCATCATGGCTGTTGCGATTGAAGGTTTTGTGGATTCCACTGCGCTGTTCAACGACCCCCTTGCTCTGCGATATCGCGCGGAGGAGGACGGCTTTCTCTTTTTCCGGTCGCTGCTGCCGAAGGAGCCTTTGCTGGAGCTTCGCCGGCAGATCGTGACCATCCTTGCCCGGCGAGGGTGGCTGCGGCCGGGAACCGATCCGATGGAAGCGATCGTGGATCGGGACATGATCGCCCGCACGTTGCAGGTGGACGAAAGCCTGATTTACATCGGCGTGCCTTCGGACGTGTACAAGGAGATTCAGTGCCTGGAGCTGTTCCACACGTTGCCGCATCACCCGAAGCTGATCGAGGCGCTCGAGCGCATGTTCGGCCAGGACGTGTTCGTGCATCCGCGTCATATCGCGCGGGTGCTGATTCCTTCGGATCGCTGCGCCGCGACGCCGCCGCATCAGGACTACACGCACATCCAGGGCACGCACCAGTTCTGGACGTGCTGGTTTCCGCTGGGGGATTGCCCGATGGATTTGGGCGGCCTGAGCATGTTGCGGGGATCGAACAAGGAGGGCGTGCTGCCGGTGACCGCCGCGGCTGGGGCGGGGGGTGTGGAGTCCATTCTCTGCGGCAAGTCCTACGACTGGGTGCAGGACGACTACGCACTGGGCGACGCCATGTTCTTCCCCAGCCACACCGTACACCGCGGCCTGCCTAATCAGCACCATGACCGGATTCGCATATCGCTGGACCTGCGCTATCAACCGGCCGGGCAGGAGATCGAACACCGGTCGCTGCAACCTCACGTCAGCGTCGTCACCTGGGAAGAAATCTACGCCGGGTGGACCAGCGACAAACTCAAGTACTACTGGCACGGCCAGCCCATGCGACTGACCGAATACGACATCGAACTCGTCAAAAACCAACCAAGGATCTGCTGAACATGACCGCGACCAGGACCCTGACCAGCCGTGAACGCGTGATGACCACCCTCGCCCGCCAGCCGGCCGATCGCGTGCCGATCGATTACTCGGCCAATCCCGGCATCGACCAGCGTCTCAAAAAGCACTTCGGTCTGGCGGACAACGACTACGAAGGGTTGTATACGGCTCTCGGCGTGGACTTCCGCGGCATCTGGCCCCGGTATATCGGCCCCAAGCTGCACCCCGACATCCCCGAACGCAACATCCTCGTCGACGACTGGGGCATCCGGCGAACGAAGATTTATCACGAGTCCGGCTACTACTGGGATTACTGCGAATTTCCCCTGAAAGACGCCACGGAAGAGGAAATCGCCAACTGGCCGATGCCCAATCCAGACGACTTTGACTACGAACACGCCGCCACTCAGGCTGTGAAGTATCCGGACATGGCGCTGTTCACCGGCGGCGCTGGTCTCGGCGACATCATCAATTCCAACGGCTTCCTGCGATCCATGGAACAGGTGCTGGTCGATCTGATCACCGATGATCCCGCCGGCTTGCAACTGGCCAAACGGCGCACTGCCATTAACCGCGAAATCACGCTGCGCACGCTCGAAGCCTGCAAGGGTCGGATCGACTTCGTCTGGATGGGCGAGGACCTGGGCACGCAGATCGCCCCGACCATCAGCGTTGAACTTTACCGTAAACACATCCGTCCGCTGCATCAGTCGATCATCGACGTGGCCAAGAGCTTCGACCTGCCGGTCATGGTTCACACCTGCGGCTCCAGCAGTTGGGCGTATGACGACTTCGTGGAGATGGGCGTCAATGCCGTGGACACGCTTCAGCCCGAAGCGACGAACATGCAGCCGGCGTACCTGAAAAAACGGTTCGGCGACCGGCTGGCGTTCCACGGCTGCATCAGCACAGCCGGCCCGGTGGCGTATGGAACTGTGAAGGATGTCATCCAGGATTGCCGCAACATCCTGGACATCATGATGCCCGGTGGCGGCTACTGCTTCTCGCCCACGCACTGTCTTCAGGACAACTCCCCGACGGAAAACGTACTGGCGATGTACGAGGTGGCGAAGACCGACGGCGTGTACCGGTGATCGTCTGCAGCGAAGACGCTGCAGCTTGGAAAGAATGACGAGCATTTGTCATCGCTGCGACGTCTTCGCCGCAGTGGTTTGCAGCGAAGACGCTGCAACTATGAAAGAAATCCTGTTTTGTCATAGCTGCGACGTCTTCGTCGCAGTGGTTTGGTTTACATGTTGAAAAGGACGCAGCGTGGTCGCGTAAGCCGAATTCTGTTCCGCCGCGCAAGCGGCGGGGCGGTCATTTCTCTTGGCCTGACGTTGCCGTCAGGCTCCAGCGGCCTACCCGTCCCCATGTGGCCGGACCAGCCGGGGGACTGTTTGGCCTTGCACGCGGTGGGGCTTGCCATGCCGGGGCTGTCGCCAGACCCGCGGTGCGCTCTTACCGCACCTTTTCACCCTTGCCTGTGATCGCCGAAGCGAGCCATCGGCGGTGTGTTTTCTGTGGCGCTGTCCCTGGCCTCGCCGTCACCAGCGAGGCCGGTGGGTGTTGCCCACCACCGTGTCCTGTCGTGTTCGGACTTTCCTCCCATCTTCGCGGTGAAAATGAGCGACCGCCGCGTCCACGCTGCATCCAGGCCGACATTGTACCGCGAGGGAGAATCCATCATGATGAAGTTGTTTCATCATTCGGGTCTGGACCTTCGGAATTCTGTTTCTTCCGGTTCTTGCGTAAGTAGACGCAACATCCGGGGAAAGCATTGACTTGCGAACGATAGTCCCGCAGTGGCGAAATCGGGCGCTTCGCCGCCGCAAGCCCCGGCATTTTCATCGTCTGCCGGCGGCTCGCAGGGCTGTGATGGACTGGCGGGAAATGGAATTCCACGCGGCCCGGCATCAAGGGATTGAGTAGTCGAGAAGCTTGATTTTTACCACCGCGAAGCCTGTTTTGGTCGATTTTGATCCCGATGATCCCGTTTTTCCGCCTATGATCCCTGAGGGATCAAAATCGGACCCTCGTCGAGCCAAGT
>JADLAP010000028.1 GCA_020848195.1 Phycisphaeraceae bacterium | reverse complement strand
GTCAGGCCCCCGGTCGGTGATGGCGATGAAGCCCTGTCCGTGCAGCGTGCCGTTGTCGCTGTACCGGGCCTGAACATCGTTGAGCAGCAGCCGGTCGGGCTGAAGCCTCACTTCGCCGTGGACATCCGTGAACGCCACGCGCTGACCGCGCAGGTCCAGGCTCAGCTCGCGCGGCTTGAGCAGCAGGTCGCCGCTGATGCGCCGTTGTCCGGGCTGCCTCTGGAGCATCACCGACGCATCGAAGACGCCCCGCGGCTTGTGGTCGACGAACAGCCGATGCGCCAGGTCGCCGCTGTCCAGCAGCGGATTGACCAGATCGAGCACCGGGTCTTCAAACTTCATGCGGGTCGTGTCGATGGCGACTTTGATCTGACTTCCCGCTCCGAAGCCGCCGATTTCGCCGTGCACGACGACGGTGCTGTCGCCGCGGCGTCCGGTGAGGTTGTCGATGTACACCCGGCCTCGCTGGATGATCAGGTGACCCTGGACCTGCGTCAGTTCGTATTGCCCTCCGAACGGCCGGGCGGTGCAGTCGAGGACCTGAACGTCGATGACGTACTGGAGCCGGCCGCTGTCGTCGTGATTGAGCCGGCCGACGACGCCGACCTTGCCCGTGAAGTGCATCTGCTCGACCATCTCGCGGGCATCCGGCGGCAACGACGCCATGAGGATGTCGTCGATGGGAAAGCCGTCGCCGAAGAACTGAATCTCCGGGACGAGCTTCGTGCGTCCGGCGACCTCGACGGGTTTGAACGTGCCGCCGATGGTGGCGTTGCCGCCCCGCAGTCCGGTGGCGGTGGCGTTCTGGATGGAGCCGCCGTCGGGACCCATTTCAAAGATGCCGCCGGTGAAGACCAGCGGATAGGGCCAGGTTTCCAGCAGCAGATGGACGCCTTCGAGGTCGAAGCGGGTCCGGGTGGTGTAATGGGGAATGGGGCCGGGCGGGCGGGTGGTGTCGGCGCGAAGCGTCGCCGCGCCGCCGAGATCGAACACCGGCCTTTTGAGCCGCTGACGCCACTGTTCGATCCGCGGGTCCAACAGCTTCGCCTGATCGCCGGAGGCCTCGGCGCGATTCCGCAGCAACTGATCGAGCGTTTCCTCCGCCAGTTGCTTCTGCGCGGAGGACAGGATCACGCCTGCGTCGAGATCGGTCAGCGCCTGATACGACGGCGCATGAAACATGTCCTCGTAATCCCGTCGATTGCTGTCGCCGATGGCGAGCTGGAACGCCTCGTCCATCGGCAGTCGGCTGGCGATGACGCGCATCTCCACCTCGTTGCCCTTGCTGGAGGAGTTGGCGTAGCCGCGGACGCTGACCTCCGCGCCGGTGGGGCCTTTGCCGCGGAGGGAGACGACCTCGACGACGTCGTCGTTGAAGCGGATTTCGCCCGCCACGTGGGAGAGCGGATAGGGGAACTTGTAGTACGTCATGTTGGCGTCGACGACATCGAGCCGCCCGTCGTAGGACAGCGCGCCGCCGGCCTCGGGACGCCGGATGATCACCAGCACCTTGAACCGGCCCGAAGGCGAAAACTCGTGGAACACGCGCTGAACTTCATCGGGAAATCCAGGCAGATAGCGGGGCTTGCCCGGAATCGCGCCGGTGATCTTCACGGACAGCGTCAGCGGCGCGTCGGCGGAGAAGCCCATCGCCTGGCCGCTGATGTCGTAATCGCAATCCTCCAGCCGGCCGCGGAGATTCTGCACCACGACGCCGTCGTGCGTGATGCGGAAGCGGCCTTCCTCGACCGTCATCCGCGCGCCCAGATCGGCGAACGGCAGCGTCAACGCGGCGTCCTCCACCGCCAGTTCCGCGAAATAGCCGATCTTCGGGTCCGGGTCGTAGCCCAGTCGCACGCTGCTGAGCTTGCCCGTCGGATCGCACCGCGTCCACCACTGGCGGTAGACCCGCGGCAGCATCCCGGCATAAGGCCCGTCGAAGGAAAAGCCTTCGAGTCGAACATCCACGTTGAGGCTGCTCAGGTCCAGCGAGCCGTCCAGCGTCAGGGCGGGATCGTCGCCGACAGCCCGTTGACGGACGGAGAAGCTGTATCTGCCGCTCTGCTCCGTGTCGCCGGCGAGGTAGCCGTCGATGCGAAGGTGCGCCACCTCCCGGTACCGGCCGTGTTCGATTTCGCCCAACAGCAGTTCGCCGTTGCGCATAAACACATCGGGCAGCCGGCCTTTCCACTTTCCCGCGTCGGCGGGGCTTTCCTTGCGGAGATTCTGCAGCACCTCGAAGTTGATCTGTCTGCTGTCGAGGTTCTCGATCAGGCGGAGGCGGGGATGGAGAAACGTCAGCGAGCGGGGCTGGAACCGGCCCTGAAGGATGCCGAGCAGATCGTGGCGGACGATCAGTTCGTCGGCGTCGAAGAACTGGGCCTCGTCGCCTTCGAGGCCGGGGATGCGGAGCGTGACGCCGCGCAGCGCAATGGCGCCGTCGAGACGGACGGTGGCGGCTTCGATGCGGACCTGGACGCCGAGCAGCGCCGAGAGCAACTCGGCCGCACCGCCCGCCATGCGCCGGGGCTGTATCACATACGTCAGCGATCCCGCCAGCAGCAGGATCAGACCCAACGCCGCCAACGCCAGCCGGCGACGACGGCGATGACGCGGGACCCGGGGTTTGAGGTGTCGATCCATGAATGTCCCGTCGGCGGGTCGCACGCAACGGCGCAACTGGAGTATTCTAGTGATCCCACGGAACGACATGGACCCGACAGGAACGCCAACATGGAACTGAAGCCCACGGTGACGTACGACGATTTCGCCAAGCTCGATCTGCGGGTGGCGACGATTCTGACCGCCGAGCCGCACCCGAACGCGGATCGGCTGGTGAAACTGCAGATCGATCTGGGATTCGAGCAGCGTCAGATCTGCGCGGGGATTCGCCAGTACTATCCGCCGGAAACGCTGGTGGGCCGGCAGATCATCGTGATCGCCAATCTCGCGCCGCGGACGATCCGCGGGGAAGTGTCCAACGGCATGTTGCTCGCCGCCAGCGCAAGGGAAGGCGAACAGGTGACGGATGTGGTGGTGCTGGCTCCGGGCAAACCGGTGCCTCCGGGTTCGACGGTCGGCTGAAGCGGCTACACTAAGCCACCATGGCCGCCAACCGACCCCAGGGTTCGTTCAAGCTCGTCCGACTGTTCGGCATCGACGTCTACGTACACTGGCTCTGGTTCCTGCTGCTGGTGTACGAAGTGCGCGGCCGGGGCGGTTATGGTTCGCTGGCGTGGAATCTGGCGGAATTCCTGTCGCTGTTCGTCATCGTGCTGATGCACGAGTTCGGCCACGCGCTGGCCTGCCGGTCGGTGGGCGGGGAAGCGAGATTCATCATGTTGTGGCTGCTGGGCGGGGTGGCGTATGTGAAGCCGCCGATGAGGCCTGGCGCGGTGCTGTGGAGTCTGGCCGCGGGGCCGCTGGTCAATGTCGTGCTGATGCCGATCCTCGTCGTGACGGCGTACCTGGCGTCAGTTCATCTGAACCAGGGATCGGATTTGAGGCACTATCTGATCGCCCTGGCGTTCATCAACGGCATACTGCTGGTGTTCAATCTGCTGCCGATCTACCCGTTGGACGGCGGGCAGATTCTGCAATCGATTCTCTGGTTTTTCGTGGGATTCACGAAAAGTCTGCGGTTCGTCGCCGGCTTCGGCGTGCTGGCGGCGGCGGGATTGGCCGCGCTGTTGATCGTCATGGCCATCAAGGTCGGCTCCGCCCGTTCGCTGCCCCTGGGCTTGGTCATGGCCGGCTTCATCGGCTGGCAGGCCTACAACGGCTACAGCTACGCCCGGCGACTGGCGGCGCAGGGCGTCGATCCGACCACGACCTGATCGACCCTCGCATCAAGGCTTCGCCTGCACATCGACGCTGGCGAAAGACTCGGACGGATGATCCGGCTTCGGCGCGTGACGCATCGCCAGCGCGGCGAACATCGGCACCGGCCTTCGCGCCGCGACAAACCCCTCGGGCAACATCTTGAGATCACGTCCGTTGAGCATGTTGTACAGTTCCAGCGTGGCCCGCTGCGACGACTGCGGCTGCACCCGCGCGCGAAAGACGCCGCGGCCGGGGTTGTACCAGAAGCCCGCCTGGTGCGGCGACACGATCACCGGGTCCGGCGGGTCCAGCGCCAGATCGTCCGTCGGCGCCATGTCCACCCACGGATTGCACCGCGGCGCCAGCACGTTCACCGGGGCATCCTGCGACGCAAACCACGTCGGCGAGGCGATAAACGGATAACCCATGGCCGTGTGAGGCCGGCCCTTCGTCGCCCCCGCCACCAGGGCCTGTTCCGTCAGCTTCGCCAGAGCGTCCTGAACCGCTTGGCGCCGCAGTCCCTGCCGCTGGTGTTCGCGCGTGTGCGTCAGCAGCACGCCCAGCACCGCCGCCATGGCCACGACAGCCAGAATATCGAGCATCCAACGCATGGCGCTTTCCATGCGGCACCGGGCGAACCGGGCCAGGTGAACCTCCCTTCACGCATCGGCCTGGTTGCGAAAGGGATCAAGCGAAATGCCAGATCAAGCACAAACGTGCGTATGGCGCGTGCGCTATGCGCCGTCTGTGCCGATCAATCCACAAGCTCGTCGGCGATCCCCGCGACTTGCCCCTTATCAGCCCCAAACAACAAGCATTTATCGACCACATACATGCCTGTGTGGTGAGTAGCCTAATTTTTGCTGAACTTCACCACGTCACTGAATCAGCGCCTGAATCCTGACGAAGTTAAGCATGTGTCCGAAGTTGTGTCGGGCCGATGTGGTTCGGAGTGCGCAGACAGCATGTCCGAGGAATTGCTACCGGAACTGGGCTTTCTGGATGAGACCGACGCGCTCGGCGGGTCTTCCGCTGACAGCGGCATTCATCCGTGTGCGATCGACACCAGCAACGAGATGATTCGCCGGACGCTGGCGAAGCTGGGGCCGGCACTGGTTCGGCCTTCGTCGCTGTTCTCGCTGATGGAGGCGGACCCGCGCGACGTGGCCAAAGTCACCGCGTCGATCCGGCATTGCCCGGTCCTCGCCGCCCGCGTGCTGGGCATCATCAACTCCGCCGCGTTCGGCATCTCCCGGCAGATCACCTCGATCGACCGGGCCGTGGCGCTGCTGGGCCCGAGCCGGGCTCGCGCGATCGCGCTGGCCTACGGCCTTCGCCTGCTCACCGACCGCTCCGGATTGCCCAAACGTGAAGTCGATTCACTCTGGGCCAACTCCATCCAGAAAGCGGTGGCCGCCAAAAAGTTCTGCGAAGTCGTCGAACCCAACCTCGCCGACGAAGCCTATTCCCTCGGCTTGATCCAGGACATCGGCCTGCCCATGCTCGTGGCTGTCGATCCCGAATACTACCGCAACCACATCACGCTGCTGGCCCACAAGGTTCCCTGGACCCAGCACGAACGACAACGCTTCGGCTTCGACCACTGCGGCGTCGGACAAGGGCTGCTCCGCGAATGGCACGCCTCACGCACCCTCCAGGAAAGCGTGCTGCATCACCATCGTCCCCCGTTCGAGCGGCTCAGCGACGACATTTCGCCGCTGAATCTCGCCATCTTCTTCGCCAGCCTGCTGCCTCACATGGACGAGGAATCCGGCCCCGACGAGGTGGAATGGATCCACGCCATCCACGCCCGGTTCCTCGCCCGCGTCTATCCCACGCCGGACCTGTTCTTCCGCGCCGTCCTCGCCGAGGTCCGCGCCATCCGCGATCAGGATCGGCCCATCGATGTCACCGAAGCCCTCCTGCGCAAACTCGTCACCCACGTGTCGAGCAACGCCATCAGCATCACCGCCAAGCTCTGCCGGCTCGAACAGGACATCGACCAGCAGAAACGCGGCATCAACGACCTGAAATTCCAGGCGTTCACCGATCCGCTGACCAAGGTGCTCAACCGCCGCGGCTTCACGCAACTTGCCGCCCGTCGCCTCGAACTCGCTTCCGCCCAGGGCACCGGCGTCTGCTGCATGCTCGGCGACCTCGACGACTTCAAAACCGTCAACGACAACTACGGCCACGACACCGGCGACCTGCTGCTGCGCGGCATGGCCCGCGTGCTTCGCAAGAAGGTCAACAGCCAGGACCTCGTCGGCCGGCTCGGCGGCGATGAGTTCGCCATCCTCGTCACCGGCGTCGGTCGCGCTCAGGCCTTCGCCCAGGCCCAGAAGGTCTGCGACGCCATCGAGGGAAAAGCCGTGCGGCTCCGCGATGATCTGCAGATCACCACCCACTTCAGCCTCGGCGCCGTCTTCTGCGACACCAACCTCGACGACATGAACATCGACCACCTGCTGACCATGGCCGACCAGGCGATGTATCAGCGCAAGCGAAAGGGCAAGCACGGCCTGGTGTTCCGCGTCTTCCCCGCCGACGACGCCCGCGACGTCAATCTGTCGGGCAATCCCCACACCATCACCCGTCAGGCCCCGCGTCAGCCCTGACCGCGTCAGCCGAATCACCACAAGGACTGGATGTCCCGCGCGTAGCGCTGGACGGCGCAGCGCGGCTGCATGGCGCGGCCGGCGTCGCCGATCCGACGACGCAACGCTTCATCTCCCAGCAACGCCTTGAGCTTGCGGGCCAGATCGGCACTGCTCAAGCGGTCGAATGTCACCGCCTCGCGCAGCCACGGCTCCTCGATCAGCTCGCACAAGCCTGAACCGGCCGGCATCAGCACCGGCGTACCCTGGATCAGCGCGCGCATCGGCATCAGATCGAACGCCGTCTCGGCGATCGTCGCGCTGACCACGACATCGCTCGCGGCGAGCCAGGCATCCTGCTCCGCCGCTTCGCGGGCTTCGCTGCGATGGATCGTCAAGCCCATCCGCTGCGCGAGGATGTCCAGACCTTCCACGCAGTACTGGCCGTTGAGTTCCGGTCCAGCCAGCACGGGTTCAAGCTCCACCCCCTGCTGTTTGAGCATCCGCACCGCCAACAGCAGCAGGTCGCCGCCTTCCTCGGCGTCCTGACGGGCAAGCTGACAGACCAGCGGCTGATCGGGATTGAGTTTCAGCAGGCCGCGGCTTCGCAGTTGCTTTCGCGCATCGGCTCGGGCCATCTCCGGCGCAGCGGCCACGCCCGGGGGCAGCACGCGCAGGCGGGATTCGCTGACGCCGAACTCCCGGACCAGACGGTCGCGATACCGCCGGCTGGGCGTCAAGGCCGCGTCGCAGCCGGACTCCAGCAGACGGTTCATGCCATCGGTGAGCGTATCCCGCAGGGTCCGCTCGCGCTGGAACACGCTGAGCATTTCCATGTCCTGAAACAGCACGGCACATCGCGGCGGCGAAGGCATGTGCCTGGCGGCTTCGGCGACCCACAGGCCCAGGAGCCACTGCCCGGCAAGGACATGCGTCACGCCGGCGCGCGTCATCTGCCGCGCCAGACGAAGCACGGTGGCGTCCCGGCCATCGTGAAGCTGACCGCAGCGGCGCAGAAAGGGCGTGAGCGTGGCCATGTCGTGCGGCCGGCGAAACCCGTCGGGCCAGCGATGCCGAAGCGGTCCCAGCAGCGTGCCGGCACGGAAGGCGATGTCCCGCATCCACCCGCCCCGGCCGACGGAGTCCAGCGGATCGGCCACCAGCGTGTGCTGACGGATCGGCGCGTGAAGCAGGCCGCGCGGCGGACGCATCATCCACCACACATGCACCGCCACGCCCTGACGCGCCAGCTCCTGCGCCAGGTCCGCCTCCGCCGGCCGCCACGCCATCGGTTCGCCCGGCAACAACATGCCCACAACCTGCGACGACCTTGCCATGGCCGTCAGCATATCCGCTGGCATGGAACAGCGTGGCTGACATGGCGGAGCGATGCAACTGTCCAATGTCCACATCGGAATCAGGGCAAACGCCTATGAGCACCAGGGCGTTACGAGCCGCGACTGTGAGGGAGCGGACCACCTCCATACAAGCGGGGTGCAACGCGAAAACCAGCACCCCCGGCGGCCACGGGTCGTCCGTCCTGACGGTCGCGGCTCGTGAAATCCCTGTGCGTGTGCCCTGGGGATGTGGGGGGAGGATTCATGCACGGAACGAGCCGGAAGCGTAAGCGACGGCCCCCGGAAGTCCTTCCGCGCATCATTTGTGATGGTTGTTCGCCGGAAGGCCGTTGTGATGGTAGTTCGCCGGAAGGCCGTCGCTGACGCTTCCGGCTCGTATAGGCGAATGGCGACTTCCGGGGGTTGTCGCTGGCGCGGCGGTGCGATGTGGGTTTATCGCGCCGCGTGCCCGCCGCCAAGCCAGCGGCAATGTCTGGGAGTCTCGCCCATGCTTAGCCAGTCCAATCACCACCGTAACGCTGGCATATCGCCCCGATCATCCATACTCCAAACTTCCGCCCCTCCCTGAAAATCGAGGCTTTCCTACCGATACTGTCAATATCGGGTCCTGCCCCCTTTGAATTGTTTTCCAGATCGTCGGCAGCGGTTTCACCTTGCGATTGGTTCTGGCCATCCGTGGCTCCTGGCAGGGATCTACGAATGGTTATCAGCCAAAGCGAGGCTTTCGGGATAGTTTCTAACGGTCAAGACACTTCAAGTCCAATATATACCCCATGCATTTCTGCGTATTTTAACAAGACATATCTAATAACTCGTTCCAGACCAATAAGCGTAGGAGCATGACCTATCAACTTCTCAAGTTCTTTATCCTCATCCACAACCGGGGCTCCCGCCTGAACTTCGTTATTATACTTGCCAAGAGTTAACGACACATATGAACCAAAAGGAATTCCAGTGTGAACATATTTACTCCGTAAATCATAGGCGGACGCCATACGTTTCATGAATGAATCCCCCAAAAACCCGAACCTCATATTCGGCGCCTCGGTTCTAGAAAAAAATGATTCATCAATAAGATTTGAGATGGTTATAAGAAATCTCTTCTTAATCTGAAGCATTTTTCCTATAATCTGTTTAGCTATTTTCTGCCCATCATCCACATCGCGTCTGACAACCTCCAAAATCCTCAAACTCTCTTCATCCAAGAGTTCATTCTTATCATACTCATAATAATTAGATAGTATTTCTCCCGCCGTAATAAGGTGCAAGTATGATACCTCTGGATTGCGCTCTGCATTTTGTAATGCCTGAAGATAAAACTTTGCACATGTTTGGAATGTATGAAGTATTCTCTGATCTACTGCCGTTCCATCGAACAGTGGCCTGAGTCGTTTCATTTCAACCAAACTCAGCGGCACAGCATAGTCGGCTCTTGGCGTATTTGAATTGTGCGGAAGACTATGTTGGTATAGATTGGCATACTCTGCCATATTAGGAACATGATATAATCCACTGCCTTCCACCAACCCATGGTGATCAAACCGCTTTCCATAGAGCAAAGCCATATAAGCACAAAGCATATCCCCAGTAGGAGTATAATCAGGAATTGGCCCAGGACCTACAGAAACATCGTTAGAACGAAATGCAAAAATATATGCACTCCTCGACACTGGGCCATCAAACAATCTAGATAATGCTGAACGATCGCAAAAACTTGGCCAAGCATGCGTAAGCAGCACACCTTCCATTTCAAATTCGCCATCCAATCTACTGGTGGTTGATATCAGTGCCTTGTGTATGTTCTTGTCTGGTCGCATATCGTATTGCCGTATTTTCAACTGTATTTATACACATTAATTCTTCAACAATTCAAAGGGGTCAGGACCCAATTCGGAGATTTCCCGTGGAAAACCCTTGTTTTCGGTGAATACGGGGACCCAAGATTGGCTATTTTGAGGGCCGTGTCTTGCCGATACGGCTGTCAGGCCTGCGTGGCAACGGCGATGGGAATGCCGATTCATGGCCAGGACTCCCGGACGGCGTTCGCATGGCCAGGCGACCTGCGGACGCTGCATGGGCATGGTATCACACAACGGCCACATCAAGACAACCGCAGGATGTGGGCAGGGCGAACGCCTATGAGTACCAGGGCGTTACGAGCCGCGACCGTGAGGAAGCGGACGACCTCCACACAAGGGGGTGCAACGTAACAACCAGCACCCCCGGCGGCCGCAGGTCGTCCGCTTCCTGACGGGCGCGGCTCGTGGAATCCCTGTGCGTGTGCCCTGGGGATGTGGGGGGAGGATTCATGCACGGAACGAGCCGGAAGCGTGAGCGACGGCCCCCGGAAGTCCTTCCGCGCATCACCTGTGATGGTGGTTCGCCGGAGGGCCGTCGCTGACGCTTCCGGCTCGTCTGGGTAACGGACACTACCGGGCTTCCGGGGGGGG
>JADLAP010000318.1 GCA_020848195.1 Phycisphaeraceae bacterium | reverse complement strand
GCCGAGCAGCCCGACGACCTGTCCCGATTCGATTTCAAAGCTGACGCCTTTAACGACTTTTCGGCCCTTGTATGCTTTCTCGAGATTCACTGCCTTCAGGGTTCGTTTCTGCGGCGGGAGAACTTTTTCCTTCGGTGTATGCATTGCTATTTTCTACCTCGACTTCGTCGGTGTTGCGATAAATCGTGACCTTGTCGCCCGTTACCGTGTCGTTATTTTGATAAACTTGTGGAAACTCGGTGAGAACGATCTTGTTGACTTTGGTATCGAACGTGGCTCGACCGCCTGTCGCGTAGTCGAGGGCCGCGTCCTTTCTGCGCTCCTGAATGAAAACGTCTTCGATCGCCGTCATGTAATCGATCTGTCGGGCGCCTTCTTGAGATTGTCCATAGAGGACCTCGACGTGCCTCGATTTGACGAAGAGCGATTCATTGTCGATCGTTACGAACCGTTCGGCTGGATCCCGATTCGCATTCATCTCGAACGTGGCGCGTTCAAGATTTCTCTCGATAATCGCAAAGTCGGAAACAATCAGCGACGGGCCTTTTGCATCCTTCGACTTCACCCAGGTGTTCACTTTCATTGGGAGCTTCAAAATCTTGGTCTTCGTATCGTAGGCGAGGCCGAGACTTGTGAAGCGGATTTTCTCGCCCGATTGTTCTTCGCCTGCTCCCCAAGCCGGTTGTGATGTCGGGACGGTGATCTGCTTTAGCTTTCCGTCGTAGCTCATATAGTCGCTTTCGAGCTGAAAGCCGTCGGGCATGATCGCTTTGACGTGGCCAAAGACTTCAAGATGGTCTGAGTCGAGACCGAGTTTCGCCTCGTCGCCAGTGATTTCGGTGGTTTCTGAGCCCTCGCCGTAGACATAGGCGTGAACGGTGAAACCATGAGCGAGGTTTTCTTTTTGGTAGAGGTGGGCGCGCTGGGCCAGAATTTTCCACTGATGAACCCCATTTTGGGTCGAAACCCAGTGAAACTGATCAATAGTGTACTCAGGAAAGCGGTTTTTTGGGATTCCCGGTGCCTTTGAGTTTTGCTGCGATGCAATAT
>JADLAP010000027.1 GCA_020848195.1 Phycisphaeraceae bacterium | reverse complement strand
CCGCCCATGATCCCTGAATGATCCGGATCATTTGCTTCCGCGGCGAAAAAGCGGCTATTTCCCGATGAATTCGCAGCTTTTCCGCTTGATCTTTTCTTGGGTCAAGTGTTACGTTTTAGACGTCGCCGGTGCGTGAATTGCCATGAAAACGGGGCATTTTCATGGCGCCATCACCGTTTTCATCGCTTTTACCGACTGCGTTGGACCTGTATGAAGACACATAACAGGCGGATCAGACGCCAGCGCCAACGTCCGAAGCGTCACCAAAACCCCGGCCCCCCCCGGCCCCCCGGAACCCCGGAACCGTGATGGCCGTCGTGCCGTGGTGGTGAAAACCGTATTGAATTCGTCATCCGGCGAAGACCGCGCCGAAGACGGTGCGGCCATGACGGATTTCATTGCGAGCCGCCGCGTTGGCGCGCGGATTGCCGGAACGCGGCCGGTGGCAGGCCGGCGATCTCGTGGAACTGGCGGCTGAAGTAGTAGACGTCGCAATAGCCCAGTTCGTCGGCAATGCGTTTGATCGGCCAATCCGTGTCCACCAGCAGCGACTGGGCGCGGTAGATGCGACGGCGAACCAGCCATTCGTGGGGACTGGTTCCCGTCGCCTGTCGAAACCGCCTGCGAAAGGTGGACAGGCTCATGCCCAGCTTCCTCGCCAGCGATTCATACTGACGCGGCGAGACGGGAATGTCCTGCAGCAGCCGCAGAACATCGGCCAGCCACCCGTGATCGTCCGGCTGCTGCGATCGGGCCTGGGCCAGGATCAGCAGAATCTGTTCGAGCAGATTCACCGCGCGTCGCTGGGACCAGACGTCCCGAGCCTGGGAAAGCTGGACAAGCTGATCGAACCGGGCCAGGCAGTCCTCGCCGGCCGGAGGGTCCTGAGGCATCACGGGAAGCAGCCCGGCACGGCGCCAGACATCGACGCGCGGGCCGTGGAAGACGACGTAACCATGCTCCCATGGGCCGCTGTCCGGGGCGGACGTGTACCGGCTGCGCACGCCGGGCACGTTGGTCCAGAACCGAGGCCCGTCGATCTCGTGCAATCGATCGTCGATCCACAGACGCAGCCGGCCCGCGATGACGAATTCCAACGAACTGACCGTATAGGTCTTCGTGTCGATGTCGGCGATGACATCATGCGCATGCCCCGCGTTCAGGAAGATCAGTTGCGGCGTATCCAACATCGGTTCCGTCCGGTTTGCGAGGCCAAGGCGTTGACCGGATTCTACAAAAGACTGGAATATTCCTCCATTTCGCCGCGTCAGGACGGGCCTATATTCACTCGTGATCGCTGACCCAATCCTGAAAACCCCCAGGGACACCGCCATGCTCCTGACCGAAGAACAGATCGAACACTACTACCGTGAAGGCTATGTGCTCGTCCGCGGGCTGGTTCCGCCGGAGGTCATTGCCGAAGTCGTCCGCGACGCCCAGGCCCACCTGGACAACAATCTGGCTGAACATCTCAAGCACGGCGGCCAGCGCGACGGCTGGCAGCCCGTGTCGTTCGACATGGCGCAGCCTCAGCGGAATGATCCGTCGCTGCATCAGTTGCTCTGGAATCCGGATGTGACGGAAGCGGTCGGGCAGATTCTCGGCACGCCGCCGCGCGTGCTGTACGGGATGCTGGCGATGGTTCCGCCCCACGGCGGCAACGGTCTGCCGTGGCATCAGGACGCGCAGTACAGCCACGTTCACGGCGGGGCGCTCAATGCGTTTATCGCGTTGGGCCGCATCGAGCCGGAGATGGCGAATCTGTGGGTCGCGCCGCGGAGCCATACGCTGGGGTTGCAACCCTCGAAGACCAATCAAACCACCGCGGCCGGGCATCGTGAAGCAGTCGTGGAGCCGGACAACGGCTTCTGCCTGCCGGCGCTCGATCCCGGCGATGTCTGCATTTTCGATCGGCTGACGTATCACCGGTCACTGTCCAACACGCTGGATCGGCCTCGGTACGCCTATGCCGCCCAGTTCTGTGCCCGACACGCGCGGATGACGGCCACGGGCAAGCTGCCGGAACAGGCGCGCATGGCCGACGAATGGGCCGAACATTACCAAGCCGCGGCGAAGTAAGGCGCGGGACCGCGGGCGAAGGAACGACAAACCATGACGACGATGCAACTGGATGACGCGATCGATCAACTGGCTTCCGCGCTGGCGGCGAGGCCGGACTGCGACTTCGCGTCCGCGCGACAGGCGGCCTACGACGGCAAGCCCCGTCAACATGCCACCTTCAGGCTCGGACGTCTGGTGGACATCGACGCCGGGGAAGGCAAGCCCGCTCCCGCGCCCAAGCTCTCCGTCGAGCAGCTAGCCAACGCAATCGCCGGTATGGCTGGGCCGCTGGCGATGCACAATCCCACCCGACCGACGTTCGGCCTTGGCGTGGGAACCGGTACGCTGACCACCTGCTTCGGCATGAAGCTGCTGCCCGATATCGACTATCAGCCGGCCGAACCGATGAGCCTGGACGATTTCCTGGCCATCGGCGATCCCGATCCGGCGACCTCCGGCCTGATGCCCGAAATCCGCCAGCGCGTCGATCTGATCCGCCAGCACTGCCCGGATTGGATCAAGATCGACCTGCCCAACCTGCAAGGGCCGTTCAACCTCGCCCACATGCTCCTGGGCAACGACGTCTTTACGCTTCCGATGGATCGTCCGGGGGATTACCAACTGGCCATGCAGCGCATCACCACGCTGTTCCTCGGCGTGCAGGAAACAGTCAGCCGGTGGATCGGTCCCGAACGGCTTTCCCCGTGCGGCTGGGATCGTTATCCCGTGGCCGAATGTTCGGTCAACATGGTGTCAGCCGACTTTTACGTGGAACACATCCTGCCGTACGACCTGCGCATCGCCGAAGCATGGGGCGAAGTGGCCATCCACACCTGCTCGGGTCCGCACGTGTTCCATGCGACGCTGACGCATCTGCCGCGGATCACGCTGACGGAAGCCGGGCGCATTCCCTGTGCCGTGACGGGATGGACGAATGTGGACGAGGCGCAAAAGGCCCTCGGCGACCGTCCGGTCGGTCTGAACATCGGCCAGGAACTGCCTGAAGGTCAGGAAGAAGCCATGATCCGCCGCGATCTGGATCGCCTGGTGGACAACCCCCGCATCATGCTCGGCTACACCGGCATGCACTGGCGATGCAAGGATGAGCCGATGATGCGCGAGATGCATCTGCGGCTCAACGATTACTACCAGCAGCGGCTGGCGTCATCGTCCCGCTGATTGCGGTCAGACGTGGCGTTGCAAAAACGCCAGACCCGCCTTCATGCCGGCGTCCGTGATGTCGTGCCCCTGTGCCGGCTCCTCAAACGTCTCCACGGAACCAGGCAGATTCTCCTGCCGGCATCGACTTTCAATGGCGTCGACAAACGCCCGGTACATCGGCGTCGGCGTTCCTTCGTCCATCGTGCCCCGCTGCATGAACAGCGGCATGGGCGCTGCCAGTGCCGCCACCTGGTCCCAGTCGATGCCCGCCTGCATCATGCCGGGGATGAAGTGATAGAGACAATGGCAGACGCGGTACTGGAAGAACTGGTGGCGCAGCGTCATGAAGCTGGCGAAGCACGTGGCAGCGCGAACCTTTTCGTTCACGGCTGCGAGGATGTACGTCTGCGTGCTGCCGCCGGAATGACCGATCGCGCCCATTCGCTTGGCTCCCAATGATTCGAGCATCTCCAGCGCGCGTGAGTTGTCCCAGACCGATTTCCACGCCAGCGACAATCCCCTCGCGGTCAGCTCGGCATGAGCGTTGATCTCGTCAAAGA
This sequence comes from Phycisphaeraceae bacterium, assembly GCA_020848195.1. GTDB lineage: Bacteria > Planctomycetota > Phycisphaerae > Phycisphaerales > Phycisphaeraceae > JADLAP01. Next base: position 6,588 of record JADLAP010000027.1, on the reverse strand, counting down.
ACAGCCTGGCATACCCCCACTTCGCCTGACGTTCGCCGAAACACAGGGCGTCGGGCGCCAGCACGCGAAAGCCCGCCATCGCGGCGTGGTAGCCGTACTGGTTCGGCTGATCGGGCACGGGATGGCAGTGATAGGCCTTGCCATGCGGAAAAATCTGGTCGCCGCCGTGCGCGTGGATCGCCAGGATGCCGGGAGCATCGGCGGGCAAATCCTTGCGGAACAGGTGGAAAGCCGCCACCCGTTCGCCGGGCGCGATGTCGTACTCGATCCGCTGCCGGATCACCTGCCCGGACAATTCAATCTCTTCCGTGACGTCGGGCTTCAGCGGCACGCTGGGTTGCTGGAACGGCCCCAAAAGGTCCAGGAAACGCCCGCGCACCTCGGCAGCCGGCAAATCCCGCGGATAGTCAGCAGGACAGTTGAGCAGTTGATCAGGGAAAATCTCGTTCATGGCTGAGATGATACCGCTGTTGTCCCGCTGATTGAAAAGGGTGGAAGGGTGGACGCAACGGCTGAATGACCGAAGGTCCAAATCCGAGTGACGAAGCGAGACTCGGTTTTCACCACAACGGCGCGGCTGTGCTTTGGCGCACCACCAATTCGCTGGCCACCTGGACGGACGAAGGCTGTTTGCCGTCCATCAGGTTCCACAGGAGCGATGCGGCTTCGGTAATCAACCGTTCGGTGGGAAACAAGATGCTGGTCAGCGGCGGCTGGATCATGGCTGCCCAGCGTTCGTCACCGCCGCCGACGACGGAAAGACGTTGGGGCACATCCATGTCGGCATCTCGGCAAGCCTGGATCAAACCGCTGGCCACCACGCCGCTGTGGCAGATCACGGCTGTGGGTCGCCGGGAATGGTTCAGGATGCCCAGCGCGGAAGTTCGACCGGCCTTGAGCCAGCTTTGCATCATCTCCTCGTCCCCCGTTTCCGGCGGCACTTCGTGCGTGATCACCAAAGGCTCCAGCCCGGCTTCCCGCATTTCCGCCACGTAGCCCTCGGATTGCTGCAACGCATCCCAGTGCCAGCCCACGTGCCTGCGGCCCCTGGCGTAACGGGCATGCGTCAGCAGCACCACCTCGCGATGCCCCAGGTCCAGCAGATGCCGCGTCTGTTGCCGCCCCACCTGCACGTAATCCACGTTGACTCTGGGCACATCCGGAATCACCATGCCCATGATTTCCACCACTGGAATGCCAGCCTGACGCAGACGTTCAAACGGCTGCGGATCCGTCCGACCGTTGCGGATGACGACCGAAGTGGCGATCACCCCTTCCACACGTCGGTCGATCAGACGGTCAATAGCCGCCTGCTGGGATGCGAAATCGTGATGCGTGTCCACGATCAGCGAAAGACCTCGATCGTCAAGACACCCACGCAGGGCGCGAATCCATTGGGCAAGGTACGGCGTGTTGACATACAGATGCGCCAGGCCGATCAGGAATGATCGACCGCTGCGGAAACTGCGGGCAATGACGCTGGGCTTGTAGTTCAGCCGCTGGGCGGTTTCGATGATCTTCTTCCGGGTGGCGGCGGACACGCGCACGGTGCTGCGACGCTGATTGAGCACCGTGGACACCACCGGCGCGGAAACGCCGACGGCTTTGGCGACATCCAGAATGGTCACGCGATCAGTCATCGTTAATCGATGTAATTTACCGGAAATCGCTGGCTTCCGCTTGCCTGGATTCGGTCCTCGCGCCGCGGAGACGCGGACTCACTCCACCAGTCCCACGGCCCGGATCGGCGAGCCGTCGCGGCCCTGGAACTTCAGCGGAAAACCCATGAACGTGAACTGGTCGGGCAACAGGTCCAGGTGGGCCAGCGATTCCACGATGACGATTTCCGCGTCGTGGCCGAGCAGGATGTGATGCACCTCATACCAGTCGCGGCTGGGCGTCGGCGTGTCCATGCCGAGCAGGCGGATGCGGCGCGAGACGAGATACCTCGCGGCGTCCTGGGTCAGCGATGGGAAATCGGTGAAGAAATCATCCTGGCCGAAGTGACGATGCCAGCCGGTTTCATAGATGATCTTCGCGCCGGGAACCAGCAGCGATTCAAACGGCTTGAAGTCCTCCGTCGTCAGTTCCGCCTTCGGCTCCTTGGGCATCCGCAGCACATGCGCCGGGCCATGGAACCAGTCCAGCGGCATCTGTTCGATGGTCTTGCCGTCGTCCACGAAGTGATACATCGCATCCAGATGCGTGCCTTGATGGGTGGACATGACGACCTGGGAAATGTTGTACTTGAGCGTTTTCACCGTGCCGTGGGGCACGATGGAAAGCTTGGGATCGGAGGGAAAGGTGGGCTGGCCGTGCAGCAGCGGGTGGGTCAGGTCGATCAGGCGCGACATGATGGGGTTCCTTATCGTTGGTCGTCGGACCATCAGCTTACCGGCTCACGGAAGCGGGACCAATCCAGACGCAGCCTGCGCATTTTGGCGCGAAGGGTGTGGGGGTTGATGCGCAGGAGTTTGGCGGCGCCGTAGGGGCCTTCAATGCGGCCTCGCGTGGCGGTGAGCGCGGCGGCGATGTGGTGGCGCATGGCTTCGTCGAGACTGAGCATGGGGCCGGCTTGCTGGGGTTGTTCCATCGCGGCTGTGCGAAGCGGCGAGGCGGGCCGCGGCGAGCCGCCGAGGGCCTTGATGACGTCCAAACGCTGTCCGTCGCCGAGAATGGCGGCCCGATCGATGACCGACTGCAGCTCCCGCACGTTGCCCGGCCAGTCGTACGCCAGCAGCGCCGCCAGATCATCCGGTGTCGGCTCCTGCGACCGCAGCCCGAACCGCCTGGCCGCCCGTGAAGCGAAATGCCGCGCCAGGGCTGGAATATCGCCGGTCCGTTCCCGCAGCGGAGGCAACAGGATGGGAAAACTGCTGATGCGATACCACAGATCCTCGCGGAATCGGCCGTTCTGCACCATGGAAGGCAAGTCGCGGTGCGTGGCGGCGACGATGCGGACGTTGACATGCACCGGCTCGTGGCCGCCCACGCGGTCGAACGTGCCTTCCTGCAGCACGCGCAGCAGACGCACCTGGGCAGGCAGCGGCAGTTCGCCGATTTCGTCCAGCAGCAGCGTGCCTTCATCGGCGCGTTCAAACCAGCCGTGGCGTTGAGCGGTCGCGCCGGTGAAGGAGCCTTTCTCGTGGCCGAACAGTTCGGAGTCGATCAGCTCCGGCGCGATAGCGCCGCAGTTGACGCGGATGAAAGGCCCCTTGGCGCGGGGCGACTGGTCGTGCACCGCGCGGGCGATGACCTCCTTGCCCGAACCCGTTTCGCCGAGGATGAGAATGGGCACATCGGAACGGGCAACCAGGGTCACACGCTCCAGGACGGGTTTGAGTCCCGCCTCCGCGCCGACGATGGCGTCGACAAGTCCTTCGCGTCCGAGCCTGGTGAGGGCGGAACGTTTGTCGGCCTCGGCGGCCTCGCGCAAGGCGCGAAGCTCGTGCAGCCGATGATGGTTGTCCAGCATCGCCGCCAGCGGGTCCGCCAGTTGCGAGGCAAGCTCCACGTCCCGCGGCTCGAAGCTTCTCCCCTGCTCCGCGGACATCATCGCCGCCCCGCCGCCGCCCTGTGCCAGCACCAGCGGCAGCGCCAGCCAGTGACGCGATGACGCGGTTTCCAGATCACCCAGCAAAATCCTGGTCGGATGGGAGGTCGAGGGCGAATCCGCCGAAGGCAGGAGCGTGACCTTGTGCTGCGCGTGCCAGGATCGAAGGACCCGGCGATCGGAAGCGGAAAGATTGCGCGTGGCCGGCAACGGTTCGCCGTCACCGCGTTGAGCGTCGAAGGCGGCCAGACACGTCAGCGCTGCCCCCTCATCGTCCCAAGCCACAATCATCAACCGATCCATGGGCAACTGTTCCCGGATCAGCTCAGCCAGCATCGGAACAGCCAGCACGACATCAACGGGACGGGATGCTTGCCGCCAAACCCTTGCGTGCCAGGAATCGGATCGGGTCATTGGGGGCATCATACCATCATATTTCATGGATTTCTATGAATTCTACGCACATGATCCGTGTTATTTGCTTGTTTCATGGATACGCAAGCTCCGTATTGCGTGCATGTGTATTTGCATAAGCATGTTACAAATCATACAGCAATCTGGCATACGCTTTGCTTGTTCAATCCCAAGCTTGCTTGTCGGCAGGCAACGACTATTGGAGTGATTCGCATGATCCGTTTCGGCTACATCCTGTCCCTTATGCTCGCCGTGGTCCTCGCCAACATCAGCTTGGCCCAGACGCCCAAGCCCGCGGAACTGCTCAACGTTTCCTACGACCCCACCCGCGAGTTCTACGTCGCGTTCAACCAAGCCTTCGCCGACCACTGGAAGCAGAAGACCGGCCAGCAGGTCACGATCAACCAGTCCCACGGCGGTGCGGGCAAGCAGGCTCGCGCGGTGATCGACGGCCTGGAAGCCGACGTCGTCACTCTCGCCCTGGCGTACGACATCGACGCCATCGCGGAGAAGGCCAAGCTGCTTCCAGCGAACTGGCAATCGCGGCTGCCGCACAACAGTTCGCCGTACACGTCCACCATCGTGTTCCTCGTCCGCAAGGGCAATCCCAAGGGCATCAAGGACTGGAACGATCTGGTCAAGCCGGGCATCGGCGTGATCACGCCGAACCCGAAGACCTCCGGCGGCGCGAGGTGGAACCATCTTGCCGCGTGGGCGTATGCGTTGAAACACAACGGCAACGACGAAGCCAAGGCGAAGGAGTTTGTCGCGGCGTTGTACAGGAACGTGCCGGTGCTGGACTCCGGCGCACGCGGCTCGACGAACACGTTCGTGCAGCGAGGCCTCGGCGACGTGCTGCTGGCGTGGGAAAACGAGGCGTTTCTGGCGATCAACGAGCTTGGGCCTGACAAGGTGGAGATTGTCGTGCCGTCGCTGAGCATCCTCGCCGAGCCGCCGGTGACGCTGGTGGATGTGAACGTGGACAAGCACGGCACGCGCGACGTCGCCAAGGCGTATCTGGAATATCTGTACTCGCCGGTCGGGCAGAAGCTGGCGGCGAAGCACTACTACCGGCCACGCCTGCCGGAACATGCCGATCCTGCGGACGTGGCGCGGTTCGTCAAGACGGAACTGATCACCATCGACGGCGTCTTCGGCGGGTGGCAGAAGGCGCAGAAAACCCACTTCGCCGACGGCGGCGTGTTCGATCAGATCATGAAACGGTAACGCAACAGGACGGCGCCCCTTCGGGGCTGCCGCTAAACGGGACGTGCGATGCGATGACTTGGCGATTCAAACAACCGAGCGTGCTTCCCGGCTTCGGCCTGACGTTGGGCTGCACGGTGCTGTATCTCTGCCTGATCGTGCTGATTCCGCTGTCGGCGCTCTTCAGCAAGACGGCGACGATGGGATGGAGCCGGTTCTGGCAGACGGTCTGCGATCCGCAGGTGGTGGCGTCGTACAAGCTGAGCTTCGGCGCGTCGCTGGCGGGCGCGACGATCAACGCGGTGTTCGGATTCATCGTGGCGTGGACGCTGGTGCGCTACAGTTTTCCCGGTAAAAAGCTGGTGGATGCCATGGTGGACCTGCCGTTCGCGCTGCCCACCGCCGTGTCGGGCATCGCGCTGACGACGATCTATTCCGCTAACGGCTGGATCGGCCGGCATCTGGAACCCCTGGGCATCAAGGCGGTGTACACGCCGCTGGGCGTGACGATCGCGCTGACGTTCATCGGGCTGCCGTTTGTCGTGCGGACGCTGCAGCCGGCGCTGGCGGACCTGGACCTGGAGATGGAGGAAGCCGCGGCGAGCCTCGGCGCGACGCGATGGCAGACGCTGCTGCGCGTGATTGTGCCCTCGGTGATGCCCGCGATGCTCACCGGCTTTGCCCTGGCGTTTTCCCGCGCCCTGGGCGAGTACGGCTCGGTGGTGTTCATCTCCGGCAATATGCCCATGAAAACGGAAATCGTTCCCCTGCTGATCGTGTCGAAGCTGGAGCAGTACGACACGGCCGGCGCGACCGCGATTGCCGTGGTCATGCTGCTGGCGTCGTTTGCGATCCTGCTGAGCATCAACCTGATCCAGTGGCACAGCGCCCGGCATCAGCGGAAGGAAGCGTGAACATGGCTGGCGCGACGACATTGCAGGTGCGTGCGACAAGCCGGCGAAGCCGGGCGACAACGGAATCGCCTTGGATTCACGCGGTGCTGATCACGACCACGATCGTGTTCCTGTCGCTGTTTCTCGTGCTGCCCCTGGCGGCGGTGTTCGCGGAAGCGTTTCGCAAGGGAATTGCCGCGTATTTCCACAGTTTCAACGATTCCGCCACGCGCAGCGCCATCGTGCTGACGCTGATCGCCGCGGGCATCGCCGTGCCGGTGAACCTGGTGTTCGGCCTGGCGGCTTCGTGGGCCATCGCCAAGTTCAGCTTCCGCGGCAAGAGCCTGCTGATCACGCTGATCGACCTGCCGTTCGCCGTTTCGCCGGTGATTTCGGGCCTGATCTACGTGCTGCTGTTCGGCCTGCAGGGCTGGCTGGGACCGTGGCTCAAAAGCCACGATCTGCAGGTGATTTTCGCCGTGCCCGGCATCGTGCTGGCGACGCTGTTCGTCACCTTTCCCT
>JADLAP010000026.1 GCA_020848195.1 Phycisphaeraceae bacterium | reverse complement strand
TTGGGTTTGGATGGGAGCCATATGACCACGACCCCGACCATGACGGAGCCGGATGTCTTTGACCGCCTGGGACTGACGCAGGGCCATTGTGCGGTCGTCGGCATGCAGTACGGCGACGAGGGAAAAGGCCAGATCGTCGATCGTCTGGCGGAACGTTTTGACTATGTGGTCCGCTACAACGGCGGGGCCAACGCGGGGCACACGGTCGTCATCGGCGACCAGAAATTCGCCCTGCACCTGGTCCCCTCCGGCATCCTGTGCCCCAACGCCATCAACGTCGTCGGCAACGGCGTGGTCGTCGATCCGGAGCAGATTCTCAAGGAAATGGACGGCCTGCGGGAACGCGGCGTCAAGGTGGGCGACAACCTGCGCATCAGCGACCGCGCCCATGTCGTGATGCCCTACCACAAAACGCAGGACGCCCTGTTCGATCACGCGCTGAGCAAAGCCAGCGGCACGGCGTCCATCGGCACCACGGGCCGGGGCATCGGACCCTGCTACGCCGACAAGGCCACCCGCACCACCGCCATCCGCATCGGCGATCTGCTCTGTCCCGACTCGCTCAAGGAGCGCGTCCGCAAGATCGTCGGCATCAAGAACATCATGCTCCAGGCGCTGGCGCAATCCTGCGGCGACCCTTACACGCCGCTGAATGCCGACCAGATTCACGCGGATCTGGAAAAGCACGCTCAGCGCCTTCGTCCGCACATCTGCGACACCACGCAGTTGCTCTACCAGGCTGGGCAACAGGGCAAAAAGCTGCTGTTTGAAGGGGCCAACGCCACGCTGCTGGACATCGACCACGGGACGTACCCGTTCGTCACGAGCAGCAGTTGCGCGTCGCTGGGCGTGTATCCCGGCGCGGGCGTTCCCGGCGGCACGCTGAAGAATGTCGTGGGCATCGTGAAGCTGTACACCAGCCGCGTGGGCGCTGGGCCGTTCCCCACGGAACTGCTCGATGAAACAGCCAGCCAGATCCGCGAGCGAGGCCGGGAGTATGGCACGACCACCGGCCGGCCGAGGCGCTGCGGCTGGCTGGACCTTGTGGCGGTGCGTTATGCCGTGCGGCTCAGCGGCGTCACGGCGGTCGTCGGCACGGGGCTGTCGGTGCTGCGCGGGCTGCCTTCGCTGAAGCTGTGCGTCGGCTACCGCGTGGATGGCAGGATCATCGACACGGTTCCCGCCAGTTGCGATCTGCTGGCGCGGGTCGAGCCGGTGTTCGAGGAGTTGCCCGGCTTTGATGTGGCGGTGGACGAATGCCGCGACGCCAACGATTTGCCCGCCGAGGCGAAGAAGTACATTCAGCGGGTGGAACAGTTCATCGGCGTGCCTTTGGCGATGGTTTGTGTGGGACGTCGCCGCGATCAGATTTTGCCGCGCTACCATTGAGTGGATGAAGGTTACGGAAAGCCGCACCATGGCGATGCCCGCTGCCCCGAAGTTGAACACGCCGGCCGAGACGCCCGAGGCGGCGCGCGCCCGCATGACGGCGGAATCGTTCGCCAGACTCGGGCTGCCCTCCTCCGCCGTGCCTCGCCACATCGCCATCATCATGGACGGCAACGGCAGGTGGGCGCAGCAGCAGGGCCAGCCTCGACTCTTCGGCCATCAGCAGGGCGCTCGCTCCGTCCGCGCCATCGTCACCGAGTGCGCCAGGCTGGAACTCAAGGCCCTGACGCTCTACAGCTTTTCCACGGACAACTGGAAACGCCCGGCGGAGGAAGTCGATTTCCTCATGGACCTGTACGTCCAATACCTCGGCCGGGAAACGCAGACGATGCTGGACAACAATGTGCGGTTCGTCCAGATCGGCCGGCGGGATGGATTGCCAGGCCCCGTGCTCGATGAACTGGACCGCTGCACACGCGACACCGCGCACTGCACCGGTCTGACGCTGGCGCTGGCGATCAACTACGGCTCACGCGCGGAAATCACCGATGCCGTGCGATACATCGCCCAGCAGGTCCGCGCGGGAAAGCTCACTCCCGAGGACATCTGCGAAACGACCATTTCGGACCATCTGTACACGGCCGGCCTGCCGGACCCGGACCTGCTGATCCGCACGGCCGGGGAAATGAGGCTGAGCAACTACCTGCTCTGGCAGATCAGCTACGCCGAGTTCTATGTGGCCGATGTCTGCTGGCCTCAGTTCACGGTGGATCATCTCCACGACGCCATCCGCGCTTACGCCAAACGGCAACGCAAGTTCGGCGCGGTGCCGGGCAAGTGATGGATGACGAATGCCCAAGTCCGACTGACGAATCAAGAAATCCCATTGGCAGCCGCGGGCAAACTGCCCGCGCGTCTTATTCTTCGTCATCTCGATTGAACGCTGATGCAATCTTCACACGGATCGCCATCCTGTCATCGGTACAATGGCCCGGCATTGAGATCCCCTGGTCTTCCGCACCACAAGGAGCATTTCATGTGTTGGCGTCCGCCATTTTACGGATTGGCTTTTCTCGCATGTCTGGGTATGACATCGCTCACCCGCGGCGAAGACTGGCCCAACTTCCGCGGCCCCAACTTCGACGGCATCTCCGTGGAAACCAACTGGAACAGCGATTCCGTCAGTGCTGAACACATCGCATGGACCATCAACGTCGGCATCGGCTATTCAGCCGTCAGCGTTGTCGGCGACCGCGCCTACACCGCCGGATGGAAGGAGGGCAAGGACGTCCTCGTCGCCCTCGACGTGAAGACCGGCGAAACCGTGTGGGAATACGCCTTCCCCATGGAGCGGTTCAACAGCCTGCACGAAGGCGGTCCCGGCGCAACGCCCACCGTCATGGACCAGATGGTCTATCTCGTCAGCCGCGATGGATTGCTCAACGCGGTCCATGCCGCCAGCGGTAAATCGGCCTGGTCCAGACAACTGGCCGGCGAATTCGGCGTGCACAAACCCTCGTGGGCATTCGCCGGCTCCATCACGCCCGTCGGCGATGACGCCATGCTCATCGACATGGGCAAAATCCTCATGCTCAATCGCAAGGACGGCAGCGCCGTCTGGCAATCCAAAGACTTTCGCGCGTCCTATTCCACGCCCGTGCCCTTCGCGCTGAACAACCGCGAACTCGTCGCCGCGTTCCCCACCAGCGGCCTGGCGATCCTCGACCGCAAGACCGGCAAGGATCTCGCGCTCTATCCCTGGAAAGGCGGCCCCGACGTCAATGCCGTCACCCCCATCATCGACGGCGATCAACTCTTCATCAGCTCCGGCTACAACACCGGCTGCGCCAAACTTCAGCTCACCCATGAAGGCCTGCGCGAAGTCTGGAAAAACAAGAACATGCGCAACCATATGGCCACCTGCATCCTGTTCAAGGACCACCTCTACGGCTTCGACGAAGGCCAGCTCAAGTGCCTCAGCTTCGCCGACGGCAGCGTGAAATGGACGCAGCGCAACTACGGCAAGGGCACGCTGACCGCCAGCCGCGACGGACGGCTGATCGTGCTCAGCGACCGCGGCGAACTGGTCATCGCCCCGGCCGACCCCGCGGGTTTCAATCCGGTCGCCAAGGTCCAGGCGGTCAAGGACACCAACTGCTGGATCGTGCCCGTCCTCGCCAACGGCCGCATCTACTGCCGCGCCCCCAACGGCCAACTGGCCTGCGTGGATGTGGCGAAGTAATCGGTTCGCACACCGTTGCTACCCGATCGGCAGCCCCAGCGGATCGCGATGGTAAAGACGGTAGGCCAGGGCGATCGCACCAGCGGCGCCGTGGGTGCATTCGGGATGGCCGTTGCCCGTGCCGGTCAGCGGGTCATAGCACTCGTTGAGCGCCTCGTCGCGGCACATGCCCTGCAGGATGCGTTCGGCGGCGACATCGGCTTCATTTTTCAATCCCGCGCGGGACAGAGCACCGAGCATCCAGAAATTCATGTTCGGCCACGACCGGCCGATCCAGTAGGCATGTTGAACCAGCGATCCCGGATGCTCGGGCGGTGCATGCAGAAATCCGCCGGAGCGGAAAGCCGGGTGGCTGCGGTCGAGTGACGCGAACGGCATCGGCGTGTACAGATGTTCCGGATTCAGCAGGAAACGGCGGCACATCTCCCGTGCACGCGGCTGGGGCGCCATGCCCGCGTAGATCGGCCAGAGCGATCCGGGCGTCAGCATCTTCACGAACCGGCCATCACGGATGCAGCGATCCTGATAGCAGCCCGATTCTTCATCCCACAGCAGCGCGTTGATTCGTTCAGCAAGCCGATTCGCCCGCTGATCCCATGCCGCCGCCTGTGAAGCCTCGCCCAGACGGCAATGCAGATGCGCCAGCGCCCGGCATTCCAATGCGAGGTGGGCGTTGACGTCAGGCTGTTCAAACAACGGTTCATTCATCCGGCCCCAGTTTTTCGCATGCCATGTTTCGCCGGGTTCAAAGGCGATGGGGAACGTGTCCTGCCAGCGCAGCGCGTCGTCCCACGACACGCCGGTGGGCGGGAAGACGACCAGGCCATTGCCGGAATCCCAGGCGGTCAGCCAGTGGTTCACGTAGCGTTCCAGCGGCGGCAGGGCCTGGCGAATGAAGTCTTCATCCGGACACCACGCATCCAACTGGCACAGTCCCCACGCCAGGGTAGGGTTCTGATATTTTCCTTCGCCATAGCGGCCGTTCTGGTAGGTGTTCGATGGCATGCCCTGCTCGTCGATGCCGTCCAGCAGCAGTTGCATGGCGCCCTGGCCGACCTCTTTCATGCCCAGTAAACCGAGAGCGATGTTGTAGAAGCCGGTGTCCCAGAACCATGTGGCGTCCAGGCCGCTTTTGCCGCCGCGGATGGTCGGCGTCCACCGGCCGTTGAGCGCGCGGTCCTGACACGTGTTGTGCATCATCATGCCCGCGGCATTGAGCATCAGCGGCTCATACCGCGCCCACGCTCCTTCCAACGGAGGCAGCCGGCGGTAGATCGCCTCGGCCTGGCTTACCGCGCGCGTGAAGGATGCCTGGACGCCAAGCTTTGTCGCCGGCTCACGAAAATCGGCGCGGTCATCCAGGCGAATCCGGAACACATACTCCGCCGTCTGCCCCGCGACCAGGGTTACAGTCACCGGCTCGCTGCTCCACCGTTTTCCGTCCAGACGGAACGACAATCCTTCCGTTTCCGCCCGTAACTGAACGTAGACAGGATACGGCTTCACGATTTTCTGCTCAAAAACCGCCTCAAATCCGCCGGGAATGATCTTCGACTGACGCGGCGTGTCATGCGCTTCGCAGTACCAGCGCAAGCCCAGACGAATCTCCGTGCGTGAGGCATTGTGCAAGGCATACGCCACCCGCAATTCGTCCGGCTCGACGAACGCCATCGCGCACCGCCCTTCCACCGGCGGCAACGGACTCACTCCGTTGTGACAGAAAAACTCTTCCACGTGGGATCGGTAGTAGTTGATGGTGTTGAACGGGCAGAGCTTCGCCGCCATCGCCGGGGACAAGTCCGGGTAGGACCATTCCAATCCCAGCATCTTGTCGAACGTTTCGACGGCATGGACGTCGATGTGCGCGAAACACTCATCAGGCCCCGGGGCTGTATGCAGATTTTTCAGCAGCGAAAACCGGCTGCCTGCGTAGCGATAGCCGAAGTCCGCCTGAAACTCGTCATGCAGCGCGTCGTAATCCGCGTGACGGCAGAACCGCAGCAGATTCGCGCTGCGCCGCGACAGGGGAAACGCATCCATGTCCACCATTGACTTCAACATGATTCACCTGTTCCGTGGAGTTTCGTTGTATTGGAGGTCAGCAGGCGGAGGGTGTACCAGACCGAATGGGCAGAGGCAACTCTTCGGAAAATAATCGCAATCGTTTTCATAGCCGCGGGCAAACTGCCCGCGCGTCCTGCCGCAACCGCCACCGCAACTGTCTACAATACCGCCATGATTCTTCTCATCGACAACTACGACAGCTTCACCTACAACCTCGTGCAGCGGATCGGGGAATTGCTGATCGCGGCGGGCGGGACGCCGCGGTCGCTGGACCTGAAGGTGGTGCGGAACGACAAGATCACGGCCGGGCAGGCGTTGGCGATGTCGCCGGACCACATCATCATTTCGCCCGGCCCCTGCACGCCGAAGGAAGCCGGGGTGTCGGTGGACCTGGTCAAGGCGGCGGCGGGCAAGGTTCCGCTGCTGGGCGTCTGCCTCGGTCACCAGTCGATCGGACATGCGTTCGGCATGACGGTCGACCGGAATGTGCGGGTGATGCACGGCAAGACGTCGCCGATCCATCACGATGGCAGGACGCTGTTCGCGGGCCTGAGCAATCCGTTTGTCGCCACGCGGTATCACAGCCTGGTGATCCTGCCTCCGACGTTTGACAGCCTGCGGTTCGAGCGCAGCGCGTGGACGGAGGAGGGCGAGATCATGGCGATCCGCGCCAAGGCCGACGTGTTCGGCCCCGCGCCGCTGGAGGGCGTGCAGTTCCACCCGGAAAGCTTCCTGACGCTGGAAGGCCATCGTCTGCTGGCGAATTTTCTGGGCCTTTCCGCCGAGTCCGCCCGCAAGGCCGCCGTCGCCGCGGGGCTGACGGCCTGCGCATAACACGCGCCATCGCTCCCAAGTACAATGATCCGCTCGTTTCCCGGGCCGACTGTTGCAGCGCGTCGCGCGACGGTTGTGCACGAAACGGCAAGGAATGATTGCCATGTTGCGCATCGGTGTCATCGGCATGGGTCTGCGTGTTTCCGGGGTCGCCGGCCGGCTGTACAAGATCGGCTGCGATGCCCGCGTCACGGTGGTGGCGGATCCCCATGAGGAAAGCGCCCGTCGATGCATGAAAGCAGCGGAAATTCCCGACGACGGCGTGCAGTTCGTGTCCGGCGTGGATGAGTTGATCAAACGGGCCGGCGATCTGGACGGCCTGATGATCGGCACGCGATGCCATCTCCACACGGACATGGCGGTGAAGGTCGCGCCGCTCGGCCTGCCCGTGATGCTGGAAAAACCCGTTGCGATCAACGCCGACCAACTGCAACGTCTGCAGGCGGCCTACGCGGGACGGGAGCAGCAGGTCGTGGTGTCGTTTCCCCTGCGGGTGACGCCGCTGTTCCGCACGGCGATGGAGATCATCCGGTCCGGCCGGCTGGGCACGATCAATCAGGTGCAGGCCATCAACAACGTCACCTACGGCGGCGTCTACTTCGGCTACTGGTACCGCAACTACGACCAGGTCGCCGGCCTGTGGCTTCAGAAGGCCACGCACGACTTCGACTACATCAACCAGATCATGCAGGCCCAGCCGCTGTCGATCGCCGCGACCGTGTCGCAAAAGATCTACGGCGGCGACAAGCCACACGACCTGCGCTGCTCCACGTGCGACGAAGCGAAATCCTGCGATGAAAGCGGCGAAGCTCAACGTCATCGCGGCAACGACGGCGGCATGTCGCCGGACAATCCCAGCGGCAACTGGGACCACGCCTGCTGCTACAGCCGGGACATCCGCAACCAGGACAGCGGATCGGCCCTGGTGCTGTACGACAATGCGGTCCATGCCTGCTACACGCAGAACTTCATCTCGCGGCGTCAGGCGGGCAAACGCGGGGCCATCGTCACCGGCCATCACGGCTCCCTGGAGTTCGACTGGTACACCGACACGATCCGCGTCGTCGACCACTTCGACAACCGCGTGGACAAGATCGAAGTCAAAGCCACCGGCGGCCACGGCGGCGGCGACGATATCCTGGTGTCCAATTTCGTCGATGTGGCGCGGGGCAAGGCGGAATCCATCTCCGGTCTGCGGGCGGGGCTGCTCAGCGTGGCGATGTGCCTGGCCGCCAAGCAATCGTGCCAGACCCAGACATTCGCGCCGATCCGCGTGCCCGGCGACCCGCAGTGTCCGATGGCGTCGCGCGAACTGGCGATGATCGAGAACTGAACGTCCATCGCCCATTGCCGCACAGGAGACCCTGTCATGAGCCGAGGCTTTCCTTCCGACGACTTCGACGAGATGTCCGTCCAGGTCAGCCAGATGATCGGCAAGCTCTGGCAGTGGCATTACGGCGACTTTTCGCCCAAGGACAGTTGGTCGCCGACGATCAACGTCTACCGTCTGCCCCGCCGGCTGGCGGTGTGCGTCGATCTGGCGGGACTGGACAAGCAAACGATCGACGTGCGGGTGGAGACGGGCAAGCTGGCGATCCGCGGCGTCCGGCCGGCTCCCGATCCGCCGCGTTCGCCGGAGGAGCCGATGCGGATTCTGACCATGGAAATCGACCATGGGCCGTTCCGACGCGAGATCAAGCTGCCGGAACAGGTGGACCTGTCGCGCGTCGAATCCCACTACGATGGAGGCTTGCTGTGGATTTATCTGCCGTTGCGCAATCCCGGATAAGCCGACAGCCGACGTGATGCCGCGCGGAGTCCATGGACGACACCGGACCATGCAACGCCAGGGGAGACGATGGTGAGCGAGGAGACGAAGAAAGCACAGATCACGACGACCGTGTCCACCACGCCGGCAACGCCGGAAACGGACAAGGCGGGGGACGCCGCATTGCCCGCCTTGCCGGACGTGATGCCGGTGTTGCCGCTGCGCGGCATGGTGATGTTTCCCGGCACGGTGATGCCGCTGGGCGTCGGCCGGCCCAGCAGCCGCAAGCTGCTCGACGAGTCGCTGCCCCACTCCAAGATCATCGCTTTGGTGACCCAGCGTGAAGAGGAGGAGGACGATCCGGAGCCGGACGACCTGTACCGCCATGGCACCGCGGTCATGGTGCTCAAGCTCATCCGCCAGCCGGACGAGACGGTGTCGATCATCGTGCACGGCCTGTCGCGGGTGAAGATCAAGAGCTTTGTGCAGAACAAGCCGTTCTACCGCGCCAACGTGGAACGCATCACGGAAACCGACGGCGACGGCAAGCAGTTCAGCGCGGCGGTAAGCCAGCTCCGCGAGCAGGCCAGGCAGATCATCGAGATGACGCCCAACGCGCCCGAGCAGGCGATGACCGTCCTGATGAACATCGAAAATCCGGGCAATCTCGCGGATTTTCTCGCGGCGAATCTCAATCTCGACCTTCAGCAGAAACAGGACCTGCTGGAGGAAGCCGACGTGGCCAAGCGGGTCCGTGTGGTGCATCAGCACGTCTCGACGCAGTTGGAGATCCTCAAGCTTCAGAAGAAGATTCAGGAAGACGTGCAGACGTCCATCAGCGACACGCAGCGGAAGATATTCCTGCGCGAGCAGATCAAGGCGATCCAGAAGGAGCTTGGCGAAGGCGACGGCAACGGCGACCAGGCGGTGGTGGGCCTGCGCAAGCGGATCAAGGAGGC
>JADLAP010000317.1 GCA_020848195.1 Phycisphaeraceae bacterium | reverse complement strand
GTTCCTCGTCCGCGTCCAATCCCGTCGGAAAGCTGATAGATTGCGCTTGTGATCGGATGCTCACCGTCGGTGCTGTAGCGTAAGCCCACGCCTCGATCTTTGTGGTCGTCGAGAAAAATAGGAATGTGATTATGAAATGCCGCCCAGCGCTCGCGATAGGTTTCCGTCGTATTCCATTTTTGCATCAGGCCCGACGGACAGCCCCAAACGCTTGCTGCGATGCGCATGGCAGTGGTTTTCCCTTGGCTTGTTTTGCCATTGATATCGACGACAAAACCAGGCACGCGAAAATGCGAGAGCAAAGGCGATGCGCATGAGGCATAAAAACAAAGCAATGCTTTTGGATGCTGATCGAGGCCCGTCAAGATCTGACGCTGCATGTCCCACGATCCAGAAACTCCGACGGAAAGGTTAGCCGTACCAGGATTAAGTTTGTCCGGCCAGTACTCGACGAGTGAGCCATCTCCGCCAATGGTTTCGTTCCCGAGCTTCCAACCAAACTTCCCATGATCGCCTAATTTATCGACGACGTAGACGGTCGGAAGTATCGCCTTGTTGCAGTCATCATACGCTTGCAAATACTGCACGACGAGCCGCGCATTGATCGAGGTAATCGAGGGTCCATACGATGCGAGCTTGATGATTTTGTGCGTGTCGAAGAGGATTGATTTTAGAAGCGTTCGTTTCGACGACGGCCACGATATTTCTAAAAACTCCTCACCGCTTTCGACGAGCCTATAGCGCTTTGTGATCGTTAACTTCGTCGGTGTTACTAAAATTTCCTTAATCCCTTCCTCTGTCGCGTGCATGTATTTGATGCCGTCGTCGTCGATCGTGTAGCCCTCTGGAATTCCAACAACACCACGCGCCTTAATCTCAGCACGATTTTCCTCGAGGCGTTGATGCGCTAATTCCTTACGCGCCTTGCTCAGTTCTTTTGCTTTGTTTACGTCTTTTGCTGCAAATGTAAGCTCGTGCTCGTCGTCGGGAAACGCCTCAATATGTTCCGCGACGTGACGCATGTCGCCGGCTTCTAATCGCGTTTTTGCAAGCGCTTTGATCGGTGGAGGTGCGGATCGTGGACGCGATGGATCGGAACCAATTTCTGATCGACGGTAGCGATACGCATTCTCGACAATGGCGTCCAAATCTCTCTCGGAAAACGGAGGTTGATTGGAGTTATTCCATCCGCGCATGATCGCGATCGTCTCCGACGACGACAAGCCAAAATCCCCCGCGCGCTTTGCGAGCATGTG
>JADLAP010000025.1 GCA_020848195.1 Phycisphaeraceae bacterium | reverse complement strand
GACACCTCAGCACCGCTCATGATGAAGCGGAAGATATTGTCAATGAAGAGCAGCACATCGCGCCCTTCATCGCGGAAGTATTCTGCCATCGTTACGCCCGTCAGCGCGGCGCGCAAGCGCACCCCCGCGGGTTCATTCATCTGACCGAACACCATCACCAGGTTATCCATCACGCCGGCTTCGTTCATCTCCAGATAGAGCTGCGTGCCTTCGCGCGTGCGCTCGCCCACGCCGGCGAAGACCGAATAACCGCCGTGCTGGGTGGCGATGTTGTTGATCAACTCCATGATGATGACGGTTTTGCCCACGCCGGCGCCGCCGAACAGGCCGATCTTGCCGCCCTTGCGGTAGGGGGCCAGCAGGTCGATGACCTTGATGCCGGTCACGAGGATTTGGGTCTTGGTTTCCTGCTGGTCAAAGGTGGGGGCGGCGCGGTGGATGGGCTGGTGTTTGTCGGTCAGCACGGGGCCGGCCAGATCCACCGGTTCGCCCAGCACATTGAGGATGCGGCCGAGGGTGCCGTCGCCCACGGGCATCATGATCATCGAACCCGTGTTCTGAACTTCCTGGCCGCGCACGAGCCCGTCGGTTCCATCCATGGCGATGGTGCGCACGGCGTTTTCGCCGAGATGGAGGGCCACCTCGAGGGTCAGGTTCCAGGGGCGGTCGTCGATGTTGGGGTTGGTGACGCGGAGCGCGTGGTAGATGTCCGGCAGGGAGCCGTCCGGAAAGACGACGTCCACGACCGGGCCCATGACCTGGGCGACTTTGCCACTGGGAAATGTCTTCTGATTCACGCGTGTTCTCCTTATAGCGATTCCGCGCCGGTTACGATTTCAATCAGTTCCTTGGTGATCGCGGCCTGGCGTTCGCGATTCCGCTTCAGCGTGTAGAACTTGATCATATCGCCCGCGTTGCGGGTGGCGTTGTCCATGGCGGCCATGCGCGCGGCATGCTCGCCGGCGGCGTTCTCGAGCAGCACGTGGAACACCTGGAAGCGGACGGCGTTGGGCAGGAGGCGGCGCAGCAGTTCGGGCTCCTCCGGTTCAAAAAGATAGAACGGCGTACGGGCCTGCTCGCCCTGGTTTTCCGCCGGGGGGCGGACGATCGGCAGCAGTTGTTCCAGTACCGGCGTCTGCGACAGCGCCGAGCGGAACCGGTTGTAGCCGACGTACACCGCATCGAACTCGCCGGCCAGAAAGGCGGCCATGATTTCGTCGGCGATGCGGATGGCGTTGGCGAAGCGGGGCTGGTCGGTGACGCCTTCGTAGTGCTTGTGGACGGTGACGCGGTTGCGGAAGGCGGTAAACCCGCGGCGTCCGCAGAAGCTCATGGCGATCTGGCTGTAGACCTTGCCCTGCTCCTCCAGCCATTGCGCCGTGTGGCGGCAGAGGATGTTGTTGAAGCCGGCACACAGCCCGCGATCGGAGGTGACGAAAAGGACCAGCGCCTTCTGCGCCGGTGTGCGTGCCTGCATGAGCGGGTGCGGGCTGTCGCCAGGCGAAGCGGCCAGTCCGGCCAGCAGGCGGTCCAGCCCGGCCGCATAGACGCGCGCCTGTTCCTGAGCCTGCTGCGCCCGACGCATCTTGCTGGCCGCGACCAGTTTCATGGTCTTGGTCATCTTCTGCGTGTTCTTCAGGCTCGCGATCTTGACGTTAATTTCTTTCAGGCTCGCCATGGCAGAGTCTCGCTTGACGTCGCCCGGAGGGGCAACCGCGAATGGACGCTAACCGACGCGAATGGGGTTGGGCGGTCCCATGCGCAGCAGCGTGTCCGTCATTCGCGTCACTTCGCGTTCATTCGCGGTTCGGTTCCTATGCCGCCGCCGTGGGCGGCGTGTACACGCTCTTGAAATCCTTGAGAATCCGCTCCAGCTCCTGCTTGACCTCATCGGTCATGGCGGGCGTTTTCTCGAACAGTTTCACAAAGCCGGCATAGCGCGAATCCAGCGCTTCATTGAACTGGTGCTCGTAGGCCCGCACCTGGCTGGCCGGCAGTTCGTCCAGGTAGCCGTGGGTGCCGGCATAGATGATGGCGACCTGCTTCACGACGCTGAGCGTGGCGTGGACGCCCTGCTTGATGAGTTCCATGAGGCGGCGTCCGCGCTCCAGTTGCTGGCGGGTGGCCGGATCGAGATCCGCGGCGAACTGGGCGAAAGCCTCCAGTTCGCGGTACTGGGCGAGTTCCAGGCGCAGCGAGCCGGCCGTCTGTTTCATGGCCTTGATCTGCGCGTCGCCGCCCACGCGGGACACGGAGATGCCGGGGTTGATGGCCGGGCGCTGGCCCGACACGAACATGCTGCTGTCCAGGAAGATCTGCCCGTCGGTGATGGAGATCACGTTGGTCGGGATGTAGGCCGAGACGTCGCTGGCCTGGGTTTCCACAATGGGCAGGGCGGTGAGCGATCCCGAACCCTGCGCCTTGCCCAGCTTGGCGGCGCGTTCCAGCAGACGGCTGTGGAGGTAGAACACGTCGCCGGGGAAGGCCTCGCGTCCCGGGGGGCGGCGCAGCAGCAGCGAGAGCTGCCGGTAGGCCTGCGCGTGCTTGGTCAGATCGTCGTACACGATCAGGGCATGGCCGCCGTTGTCGCGGTAGAACTCCGCCATCGTGACGCCGGCATAGGGCGCGATGTACTGCAGGGGGGCGGGGTCCGAGGCCGACGAGCAAACGATCGTTGTGTAGGCCATCGCGCCGTGCTTGCGCAGGGTCTCGAACACCTCCACCACGGTGGACTTCTTCTGGCCGATGGCCACGTAGAAGCACTTCACGTCGCCGCCGCGCTGGTTGATGATGGCGTCGATGGCCAGCGAGGTCTTGCCGGTCTTGCGGTCGCCGATGATCAGCTCGCGCTGGCCGCGCCCGATGGGGGTGAGCGCATCGATGACCTTGATGCCGGTCTGCATCGGCTGGTGCACGTTCTGGCGCACGATGATGCCGGGGGCCTTGACTTCGATGTTGCGGCGCTCGGTGGTGGCGATCGGGCCGGCGTCGTCCAGCGGGTTGCCGATGGGGTCCACCACGCGGCCGATCAGCGCTTCGCCCACGGGCACGGAGGCGATGCGCGTGGTGCGCCGCACGACGTCGCCCTGGTTGATGTCGCTGTCGTCGCCGAAGATGGCCACGCCGACGTGATCTTCCTCCAGGTTGAGCACGATGCCGTTGAGTCCGTTGGCGAACTCGATCAGTTCGCCAGCCATGACTTTGGAGAGGCCGTGGATGCGGGCGATGCCGTCGCCGACGCTGAGCACGGTGCCCATTTCGTCGACGTCGTTCTTGGCCTCATACTGGGCCAGCTTCTGCTTCAGGATGCTCGAAACCTCGTCGGCGCGAATGTCGATGGCCATGCTGTCTCAGTCCTCTCTTCAGGCGTGTGCCAGGCTGGCGTACAGGGCCGTGAGTTTGCCCCGCACGCTGCAGTCGTGTACGGTGTCGCGCACCTGCACGACGAACCCGCCCAGCAGCGACGAATCCGTGTCGACCGCCAGGTCGATCTGCTTTTGATACTTGGCTTCCAGTTTGCGGCGCAGTGCGTCGATCTGTTCCGGGCGCAGCGCGAAGGCGCTGACGAGCCGCGCCTTCAGGATATG
>JADLAP010000316.1 GCA_020848195.1 Phycisphaeraceae bacterium | reverse complement strand
GATCACCGCGCCGTAGAGCGTGGTGAGGATGGCCACGGCCATGCCCGGGCCGATCTTCTTGGGGTCGTCGAGGTTCTTGAGCATGATCACCAGACCCACGAGGGTGCCGATCATGCCCATGGCCGGGGCGTACTTGCCGATGCCGTCGAAGATGGCCTTGCCGACGTCGTGCCGGTCGACGAGGCTGTCGAGTTCGGCGTTCATGATGGTCTCGATCAGCTCGGGATCGCTGCCGTCGACGGCCATCTGAATGCCGCGGACGATGAAGCGGTCGTCGATGTCCTTGGTGATGCTTTCGAGGCTCAGGATGCCGTCGCGTCGGGCCATCTCGGCGTAGGAGACCAGGTCCTCGATGAGCTTCTCGTTGGACTGAGCTTTGTGGAACAGGGCGGTGCGGAAGACGGCGAAGAAATTCCCGACGTTGCGGGCGGGGTAGCAGAAGAACACGAGCGTGAAGGTGCCGCCGACGACCAGGATGACGCTGGCGAAGTCATAGTACGACCAGATGCTGCCGCCGGACATGATCGACCAGCAGACAAGCACCCAGGTGCCGATGATGCCGAATAACAGCCCAATGTCCATACATGCCGCCCCGCAGCCTTGGGATCAAACGATTTGGTTTTTATCGGTCCGTGGGATCGTGGAATGTGAGAGATCCTGATCCGCAGCGGGCCAAGAGCGCCGCCCGTTCCATCCGGCGGCGTGAACCGGATTCACGCCCCGTCGGCGTTCCCGCGCTACGTCACCGGCGTCATCCGGCGCAGCGACCGGCCGTACTCGATCACCAGGCTCACCACCTCCCGCATCGGCTCGCGGACGATCACGTGATCGCCGCCGAGCAGCGTGATGGTCGTGTCCGGGACCTCCTCGACGGTGCGGATCAGGTCGGCGTTGAGGACGAATTTTTTTCCGTTCAGTCGCGTCAGGGCGATCATGGGGGCACCTGGTGCGGGTCAGGTCAACCGTTCGGCCGGGGGGTCAGGGCTCATGGCGACGCTCAGCGGACCGAGGCGAGCAGTTCCTGGATGAGCTGGTTGGTCGTGTTGATGACGCGTGAGGCGGCCGAGTAGCCCGTCGAGGCGTTGATGAGGTTGATGAACTCGTTGGAGAGGTCGACGTTGGACATCTCGACCTGGTTCTGGTTGATGCCGCCGGCGCCGAACTGGGTCGGGGGGGTCAGGATGGGCTGGCCGGAGTTCAGCGAGGCGTTGTAGACGTTGCCGCCCTCCTCGACCATGCCGGCGTTGTTGGAGAACATCGCCAGGGCGATCTGGCCGAGCGTCTTGTCGATGCCGTTGTTGAACTTGCCGAGGATCACGCCGTCGGTGCTGATCTGGAAGGAGGTCAGCACGCCCACGGGCGAGCCGTCGGTGGCGCTGCTGATCTGGGGCGAGGTATTGCCCTGGTCCAGGTCGCTGGCGGTGATGTGGGAATCGAAGCCCAGGGCGATGGTCAGGGGCGTGCCCGAGCCGGTGTTGTCGCGGTCGATGGTGAAGCTGCCGGCCGAGGACGCGGTGAAGTTGCCGTTGATGTCGAAGTCGACGGTGCCGCCGTCGACGAAGGTGTCGAGGGAGGTATCGTTGTCGGCATGGACATAGTAGCGCCAGTGGGTGCCGTTGTTGTCCTTGCTCGCCAGGGCCATGGTCATTTCGACGTCGACGGCCGTGCCGAGGCTGTCGTAGACGCGGACGGTGGTGCGGATGGACTCGCCGTCGGCCTGCTGGGCCTTGCTCCAGCCGAAGGAGGGGGTCGAGCCGACGCCGACGCTCGTGCCGCCGAAGGTCAGGTCGTTGAGGGTGCCGGAGTTGCCCTGGACGACGATCTGGCCCGAACCGTTGATGGTCACGCCGGCGCCGTCGCCCTGGCCGTTGTCGAGGCCGGTGACCTCGTCGAGGAAGTCGAGGAAGTCCTGGACGGTCGTGCCGTTGTCGTCCGAGCCGGTGGTGTTGGCGGCGCCGACCTCGAAGGTGTAGGTCGAGAGGATGCGGTTCTCCTCGTTGTCCAGGCCTTTTTGGACGCCCGAGACGGTGATGACGTCGCCGGCGACGAAGCGCGGGGTGGCGCCGCCGGCGGTGGTGTAGAGGCTCGTCAGGGCCGTGGCCGTGGTGGCGGCGGTGGTGCCCGCGGAGTCGGAGTAGAGCGCGTCGGAGGTATTGATCGAGCCCTGCGTGGTGGCGTCGCCGTTGCTGTTGAGCGCTCCGCCGAGGGTGACCCGGGTCGTGGCCTGGGCGATGGTCAGTTTGTTCAGGGGGATGCTGACGTCGGTCAGGACGCCCTGAATGACGTTGAAGTTCTCGTCGATGCCGAAGCCCTGGAGGCGGTT
>JADLAP010000024.1 GCA_020848195.1 Phycisphaeraceae bacterium | reverse complement strand
CGGCTCGATCATCGACTGGATCTCGGCCGTCGCCTGCTCGAGCGGCACCTCGCGCGGCGGGGCTACCCTCATCAAGGCCATCGCGGGCCTGCTTCCCGTCCAATCCGGCGACATCCGCATCTTCGGGCGCGGCGTCGGCCAGTGCCACCATCGCGTGTGTTACCTGGCGCAACGCAGCGAAATCGACTGGCGCTTTCCGATGGATGTCCATCGTCTGGTCATGACCGGACGCTACGTGCATCTCGGCTGGCTGCGTCATCCACGCAAGATCGACGAGCAGATCGTCATGCACACGCTGGACCAGTTGGGCATCGCCGACCTGGCGCGGCGGCAGATCGGCGAACTCTCCGGCGGCCAGCAGCAACGCGCGCTGCTGGCCCGGGCGCTGGTCCAGCAGGCGGACCTGTTGTTGTTCGACGAGCCGCTCAATGCCGTGGACGTCGATACGCGACACGTCTTTCAACTGGTGCTGGATCAACTGCGGCTGGAAGGCAAAACCATCGTGATCGCCACGCACGATCACGGCAGGCTTGACGAACAGTACGATCAGGTCGAATACCTGCACGAAGGAAGGCAGTGGCGCGTCAATTCGTCCGACGGCCCGGATGCCCATGGGCATTCGCATCCGACCTCGTCCTGCCGCTCCTGCAGTTGAGTTGCATGGAATCGGTCATGAACCAGATGCTTGAACCCTTTCAGTTCACCTTCATGCAGCACGGCCTGCTCGCGGCCCTGCTGGTCAGCGTCACCTGCGCCACGCTGGGATGTTACGTGGTCCTGCGGCGCATGGCGTTCGTCGGCGATGCGATGGCGCACACCGCCATGCCCGGGCTGGTTCTGGCGCATATCCAGGGGTGGAACCTGTTTCTCGGCGCGCTGGCGGCGGACCTGCTGACCGCGGCGGGCATTGCCGTGGTCTCGCGTCGTCAGGGCGTCCGCGAGGATACCGCCATCGGCATTCTGTTCACCGGCATGTTCGCGCTGGGCATTGTCATCATCAGCACCACCAGGTCGTTTCGTGACCTGACGCATATGCTGTTCGGCAACATTCTCGGCGTCACGACGCTGGATCTGATCCTGATGGCCGCCGTGGCGGTGGTCGTGCTCGCCACGCTCGCGCTGTTTCACAAGGAACTGGAGCTGACCTCGGTCGATCCCGGCTACGCACGATCCATCGGCCTGAATCCCGACCGGCTTCGACTGCTGCTGCTGCTGCTGCTGGCCCTGACCGTGGTCAGCGGCATCCAGGCGGTGGGCGTGGTGCTGACCAGCGCCATGCTGGTCAGTCCCGCGGCGGCGGCGGGGTTGCTCACGCATCGGCTCAAGCCCATGATGGCGGTGGCTGTGGTTGTCGCCGCGGTCTCCGGTGTCAGCGGGCTATATCTTTCCTACTTTTTCAACGTGTCATCCGGCGCAGCCATTGTTCTGTGCGCCACCGCCATTTTCGTCTTCATTTTCGCGGGCAAATGGATCGGGTCTCAAACCCGGTCCGCCTGACCTGTCCGACTTCGCGCAGCCCGTCATCCAGCCGGCGGCGGAGGAGGCGGAACATCCGTCGGCTGACCGAATTTCGTGCCGCATTCCGGGCAATACGCGGCGTCGAGGCTGCCGCGCAGGCTGTAGCCGCAGCCGGGACAGGTTGGTTCGTCCGGATTGTCCGGGAAGATGCGCAGGTCCGCGCCGAACTGCTGGACGAAATAGAGCGAATAGCTGGTGAGGAACACGGGGATCGGCAAGGTGATGACCCGGCCGAGGTAGGGCAGTGCCGCCAGGCAGCAGGTCAGGCAGGTGGCGATCAGCATGACGATGCCCGCGGCGATGCTCAGCACGAACCGCATGAGGAAGAAAAGGATGACCGCGCCGAGATGCTCCCTGAGCATGCGGGTCTTGACGGTCGGCCATGCTTCCAGGACGCCGACGCGATGGGCGAACATGACCGGCGCGATCAGGTGCTGCAGGACCGCGGAGGCCAAGGCCATCGCCAGGGCGATGACGACGAAGGCCAGTCCAGCGACGATGATCGCGGTGATGCCGATGCCGGTCAGTTGCCGCCCCAGGATGTCAGGCCAGGCCATTGCGCCGCCGACGGCGAAAATCAGCATGATCGCCGCGAGGCCGACCAGCCCAAGCAGCAGATGCGCGAGGGTGAGGCTGTTGCCTTCGGCGCGGTACTCTTTCCACGGCTCGACCACGGCTGCGCGATTCAGGGCGATGCAGTCATACAACATGAAAAGTCCGCGGCATCTCAGCCAGGTCACCAGGATCATCAGGGCAATGCCCAAGGCGAGCAACCCCGCGCCCAGGACAATGACCAGGGTGAGATTGGCTTTGACGAACTGCAGGATGTCGTCGAACGGATCGGGCTGGGGCGAGGTGTGCAGGGGGAACGGCGGCAGGGTCACACGACCCGGCTGGGTGGCGGGCTGAGAGGGCATCACCCAGGGCTGGGCCGGCTGGGTGTGCGGGTAGGGGGCCGGCACGGTGGAAGGCGTGGGGGCCGGCGTGGGAAATCTCGTGCGGCCGCCACCGCCCCCGGGGAAGTTGGGCATCTGGAAAGTGCCACCGCCTTCGCCCAGCAGAGCCAGAAACGCCACGAAACCCAGCACAAACCATTTGCCCAGATCGAACGGTCGAAACAGCATGGCCACCATGTGTTCCCACGCACGGCTGATCGGGTCCGTCACCGAAATATGCATGTGCCCACTCCCGGGAAAACGGCGGTGGTGACAGGATATCAGGATGGATTCGAGAGGGAAGCCGGCTGCCCGGTCGACAGGCTCTGGCCGCACTCGGGGCATTGCGTCGCTGTCGGGTTGCCGCGAAGGTCGTAGTTGCACGCGGGGCAGCGGGGATCGTCTGGATTCATGCGGAAGATCAGCATGTTCGGGCCGAACTGCTGGACGAAGTACATGGAATAGGCGGTCAGCAGGATGGACAGCGGCAGGGTGAGGACCGCGGCTGCGTAGGACATGATGAGCGTGCCGACCACCGGCACGAAGGCGAGGCAGCAGGTGGCGCAACCGGCGACCATGGTGACGGTGGAGGCGGCAAAGGCGAGCACGAGCCGCATGAGGAAAAAGAGCAGCACGGTCGTGACGTGGCCGGGGAGGATTTCCGTTCGGACCACGCGCCAGGCTGATCGGGTCCGCAGCCGGCGCGTGAACATCACCGGCGCGATGATCTGGTCCAGCATGGAACCCGCCAGCAGCAGGAGCAGTCCGGTCAGGCCCATCAGCAGCGACGTCAGCGCCATGGCGGTGAGACTCAGTCCCGTCAGATGCCGCGCGGCAATGTCGCCCCATGCCACCAGCACGCCGACCGCCACTGCCGCCAGACCCAGCAGGGACACCACGGAATAGACCCACAATTTCGCCACAAACAGGCTGTTGCCCTCGGCGCGGTATTCCTTCCACGGCCTGGCGATCGTGCCTCGGTTGTTCACGATGTCGTCGAACAGCACGAACCGCGCCCGGCATTGCAGCCAGATCAGCAGCGTGGACACCACCGCCACCGCGATCAGCACCGCCAGGACGATCAACAGGATGGTCACCAGATTCTGCTGGAGGTATTGGGCCAGTTCATCGATGATCTGCTGGGGCGACTTCCGCGGCGCGTCAGGCGTTCCGATGCCGCCTGACATCCAGCCGGACGGCACAAACGGCACATGCACGTTCAGCCCGCCGCCCCGGCCGATCTCCATCAGAAACATCATGAACCCCAGCGCCAGCCATTTGCGAAAGCCAAACGGCTGAAACAGCACCCGCGTCATCCGGGTCCACGCTCGACCGATCGGATCCAGCACCGTAATGCTCATGAGCAATTCCAGGGGTGATTTAGCCGCAGATGAACGCAGATGAACGCAGATAAATCCCAGTCAAATTCAACCACCAAGACGCCAAGAGCGCCAAGACAGGAATAGAAAAATGAAATCATTGTTTTCATCTATTCCTACCTTGGCGTCTTGGCGGGTCAATTGAATTGTCTTATCCGCGTTCATCTGCGTTCATCTGCGGCTAAAAAACTCAGATATCGAAATACATGCAGAACTCCCACGGGTGCGGGCGCATGGCGAGCTGGTTGACTTCATTTTCACGCTTGTACTTGATCCAGTAGTGGACGACGTCTTCCGTGAAGACGCCGCCTTCGAGCAGGAAGTCGTGGTCGGCTTCGAGGGCGCTTAGCGAATCGGAAAGCAGTCGCGGCGTGGAGCGGATGGATTCGTATTCCTCCGGCTCCAGGTCGTACAGGTCTTTGTCCAGCGGCTCGCCGGGGTCGATGCGGTTTTTCACGCCGTCGATGGCGGCCATGGTCATCGCGGCGAACGCCAGGTAAGGATTGCACGAGGAGTCCGGGCAGCGGAACTCGATGCGCTTGGTGGCGGGATTGTCCTGATAGACGGGGATGCGGATCGCGGCCGAGCGATTGCGGGAGCTGTAGACGAGATTGACCGGAGCTTCGTAGCCGGGGACCAGGCGCTTGTAGCTGTTGGTGGTGGGATTGGTGAAGGCGAGCAGGGCGGGAGCGTGCTTGAGGATGCCGCCGATGACGTAGAGGCCGAACTGTGAAAGGCCGGCGTATTTGCGTCCCGCCATCATGGGCTTGTTGTCTTTCCAGATGGAGAAGTGCGTGTGCATGCCGGAGCCGTTGTCCATGAAGAGCGGCTTGGGCATGAAGGTGGCGACATTGCCGTGTCTGGCGGCCACGTTTTTGACGATGTACTTGTAGTACATGCACGTGTCGGCCATGGTCATGAGGTCCTGATAGCGCAGGTCGATTTCGCCCTGTCCGCCGGTGGCGACTTCGTGATGATGGCACTCGACGGGGATGCCCATCTGAAGCATGACGGCGACCATCTCGGAGCGGAGGTTGGTTCCGCTGTCGGTCGGCGGCGTGGGGAAGTAGCCTTCCTTGAGGCGGATCTGGTAGCCGAGGTTGGTCGGGTCCTGTTTGCCGCGGTTCCAGATGCCTTCGACGGAATCGACGCGGTAGTGGGCGCCGTTGACGTCCTGGTCGTACCAGGCGTTGTCGAAGACGAAGAACTCCATTTCGGGGCCGAAGAATGCGGTATCGCCGACGCCGCTGGTCTGGAGGTAGCGGGAGGCCTTGCGGGCCACGGAGCGGGGGTCGCGGGAGTCTTCCTTCTTGGTCACCGGGTCTTTGATGTCGCAGATGATCGACATCGTGGGATGGGAGAAGAAGGGGTCGATCTTGAGGGTTTCGGGGACGGGGATGAGGATCATGTCGGATTCATTGATGGCCTGCCAGCCGCGGATGCTGGAGCCGTCGAAACCGAGGCCGGATTTGAAGGTGTCGAGCTTCAGTTCGCAGGCGGGATAGGTCGTGTGCTGCCACAGGCCTGGGAAGTCCATGAATCGGCAATCGACGAACTGGATCTTGTGGCGTTTGATCTGATCGAGGACTTGCTTGGGCGTCATGGCGACCTCGCGGGGTTAAGGGTGACGGGAACGCGTTCAGTTTGGCGTCATCGGGGCGGAACGTCCAGCGACGGGGGATTCACGGGCCGCGCAGGCGGGAGGGGGGCAGACCGAATTCGCGGCGGATGGCCTTGTTGAACTGGTGGAGATCGGGGATGCCGACCTCGGCGGCGACGACCTTGATGGGCAGCCCCGTTTCGCTGAGCATCAGGCTGGCCTGGACCATGCGACGGGTGCGGATGTAGTCCACCACGGTCGTGTGCAGATGACGCTGGAACAGAAGGGTCAGATGGTTGTGCGAGACCCCGACCTGCCGGGCGATCTCGGCGACGCGCAAAGGCTGGGCCAGGCGCAGTTCGATGTGGCGACAGGCTTCGACCAGCTCCGGCGGCGCGTGGCGTTGCATGCTTCCTGTCCGACGCGGCGAATCGGTCCAATGGTCCAACACGCGCCAGAGCAGATCCCAGAAGATGACCTCGGCCCGCAGGGGCTGCAATGGACGCCGGCCGATGGCTTCGAGAAACAGCGTCCAGAGTGAAGCAAACGACTCGCCGGCCGGGGCGCACCAGTTGCCTGCGAGCATGTGGTGCAGTTCCCGGTTGCCGGCGGCGTCGAAGCGGAACAACGCCCAGAGATGCGGGCCGCCGCGCTCGATGCGGGTAAAGGTCATCGTGCTCCGCGGCGGGATCAGGCTGGCCGTGCCCGGGGTGATGTCCATGCTTTTCCCTGCCGCTTCCAGGAGGCTGTGGCTGCGGCAGAGGTGCAAAGCCCAGTGATTGCCCAGATGCCAGCGATGCACCGTCATCCCGGGCACGGGCAGTGCCCCGGCGCCAAGTTGCACCAGACGGGGTCGGCTTAGCATGGGATGATCCTTGGCAAACAAAGTGAAAATATACCAGTGAAGGTGAATCCGGGCCATTGTCGATCGGCGTAATTCATCGTAATTTCCCTTGCAGTATTGCTTACCGGGATATCCCGCCCGTATGAAGAACGTGGATATCCACCACCAGGCCGATTCAGCGAAACAAGGACGCTTAGGGATGACCGAACGCCAGTGGACCAGTCGTGACATCGTGCGAGGCTGCATCGAGTTTCGCAATCCGCCGCGGATCGCCATGTCGTTCAACACCATGCCGGTGGAGGGCAGGGTGTGGGATTTCACGGATTTCGCCCTGTTTTTCATCGATCCGGACCCCGCGATGCCCGCCGGCGAAGGGGAGTACGGCATCGTCCGCCACAGCTTCGACCCCACGGGGCAGGACATGGGCCAGATGCTCGCGCACCCGCTGGCCGACGGCTGGGACCGCTGGGCGGACTATCAGGTCGCCAATCCCGCCGATCCGCGCCGCTACGTCCGGCTGCGGCAGCAGACGGCCGAGGCGCACGAGCAGGGCAAGTACGTCTACAGCAGCGTCAGTCCCCTGATGCAGATTCCCATGGACCTGCGCGGCATGGAAAACTGGATGATGGACCTGGCTGACCATGACCCGCGGGCTGAGCAACTGCTGGATCGAATGGTCGAATCCAACCTGACGATGATCGACCATTACAGCAAAGCCGGCGTCGATGGCGTGATTACGTGGGACGACCTGGGCACGAACGAGCGGCCGTTCCTGTCGCCCGAGCTTTTCCGGGAGATGTACTATCCCCGCTATGTCCGCATGATCCAGGCCCTGCACGAGCGGAACATGCACTTCATCCATCACTGCTGCGGACAGGTGAGACAGTACATGCCGATGTTCATCGAAGGCGGCTGGGACGTGCTGCAACTGGATCAGCCGAACCTGATGGGCATCGATTGGCTGGCGGAACATGCCGGGGGGAAAATCTGTTTCTGGTCCGAGGTGGACATTCAGACGACCCAGCCGACGGGGAACCTGGAGGCGGTGGAGCGCGAAGCGGAACATCTGGTCAAAGCGCTGGGCCGGTTCGGCGGGGGATTCATGGTCAAGGCCTACGCGCAGCCGACCTCGGTGGGCATCACGGCCGCGGTCGTCGAGACGCAGTACCGGGCGTTCATCCGCTACGGAGGCGGCGAGGGAATGGAAGCCATGTTGGGCACGGCAGTGTCGACACCGTGTCGTTGACCCTGGGAAGACCGCTTCCTTCGTGCGCGGCTCATTGTTTGTTAGGGGTATTTACTTGACTCAACCAGCCCCAACCTGTAGCGTCGGGCCACATGGTCGAGGACTATCCCCGCACGCTGATGGAGTTGGAACGGCGTTTCAGCGACGAAGCGGCGTGCCGGGCGTATCT
>JADLAP010000023.1 GCA_020848195.1 Phycisphaeraceae bacterium | reverse complement strand
TCAATCAGCGACTGCTTGCCGCGCGAAGCCGGCGCAAGCAGCCGGGCACGGACGACAAAGTGCTGGCGGCATGGAATGGTCTGATGCTCGCGGGCCTGGCGGAAACCGGCCGGGTGCTCGGTGAAAGCCGTTACCTCGACGCCGCGAAGCTGGCGGCCGAGGCGCTGATCGAACGTCTGGTCCGATCGGATGGCTCGCTGCTTCGCACCTTCCGCGGCCATCAGGCGAAAGTCCCCGCGTTTCTGGAAGATTACGCGCATCTGGTCCACGGCCTGCTCGCGTTGCGCCGCGCCACGCGCGAGCCGCGGTGGCTGGAGCTTGCCCGGCAGCTCACGGACGCGGCGATCTCACTTTTTTCCGCGGAAAACGGGGGATATTACGACACGCTGGCCGGTCAGGACGACCTGCTCGTCCGCACGCGATCCTGTCACGACGGCGCGATGCCCAGCGGCAACAGCCAGATGGTCCACAACCTGCTGGACCTCGCCGCCGCGACGGGGGACAGCGGGTACGCCGATCGCGCGATCGTGGACCTGCGTGCCGCGTCGTCGGAGATGACCGCGCATCCCATGGCCATGCTTCACATGCACCACGCATTGCTTGGCGCGCTGGAGATGTCGGCCATGCGGGAAACGCCGGTGTCGAGTCAGCCTTCCCGGCGACAGGCGGTGCAGTTGCGTCAGCAGTCCGTGCGGTGGACCGCGACGAAGGATGCAGGTGATTTGAGCATCACGCTGGAGATCGGCCGGGAATATCACCTGACCGCGCACGACGCGACCGACGCGGGGCAGACGCCGCTGTCGCTGGTTGTGGAGCCGGCGGACCAGTGGCGACTGGATGTTCAGTATCCCGCGAGTCTGACGAAGCGATATCCGCTGGGCGACCAGCCGCAACAGGTGCATGAAGGCGAGATTCAGCTCTCGGCTCATCTCACGCGGTTGCGTGACGACGCCGCGGCCCCGCGCGTGACGCTGACGTATCAGACCTGCACGGATCAGAGCTGCCTGCTGCCGCGGACGGTGGAATTGCCGCTGGAATAATTTTCGATCGCTGCTTTCACACGCGGCTGGGCGCAGCCTGTTTCGCGGCGCCGGCGGCGGTGATGTCCAACATGCGCTGCAGCGAAATCAAAGCCCAGTAGCGCACGGACGGGGATACGCGGATGGCGTTGACCACATTGCCCCGGGCTAGCTCGTCCATCGTCCAGAGCATGTGCGGCATGTCGATGCGGTACATCGTGGTGCAGAGGCACTGACAGCCGGAGAGCATGCGGACCTCGACGCCTCGCTTTGCCGCGGACTGAGCCAGGCGATTGACCATATGCACTTCCGTGCCCACCGCCCAGCGTGTGCCTGGGGCCGCCTTCTCGATGGCCTGCTTGATCCCCTCGGTCGAGCCGGTCATGTCCGACTTCTGACAGACCTCGTAGCAGCACTCGGGATGCACGATCACCGTGACGTCGGGCCACTCGGCGCGTATCTGGTCCACATGCTCCGGCCGAAACAGCTTGTGGACCGAGCAATGCCCCTTCCACAGAATCATCATCGCCCGGCTCAGCGCGTCGGCATCATTGCCGCCCAGCGGCTCATCGCTGCGCGGATCCCAGACGATCATCCGCGTCACGGGGTCACAGCCCATCGCGGCCGCGGTGTTGCGGCCCAGATGCTGATCCGGAATGAACAGAATCTTCACCTGTTCGTCCGCCAGAAGCGGTTCTTCCCCACCGGCCAGCGCCCAGGCGAGGATGCGATCGCAGTTGCTGCTCGTGCAGACCGCGCCGCCATGTTCGCCGACGAACGCCTTGATCGCGGCTGTGCTGTTCATGTAACAGATCGGAATCACCCGCGTGCGCGAACCCTTGAGCGATGCGACGATCTGTCCCCACGCATCCACCACGTCGTCGTAGTCCGCCATGTCCGCCATGGAGCATCCCGCGGAAAGGTCCGGCAGAATGACCGTCGTCTCTTCGGGCGTCAGAATATCCGCGGATTCGGCCATGAAATGCACGCCGAGGAACAGCACATATTTCGCCCCGCGCTCCTTCACGCGCTCGGCCGCCTGCTGGCTGAGCTTGAAGCTGTCGCCCGTGAAGTCGGCGAAGCGGATCACCTCGTCCTGCTGATAATGGTGGCCGAGGATGATCAGCTGATCGCCGAGTTCCGTTTTCCGCCGCGCAATCGCCGCGCCCAACTCGTCGTCCGAGAGGTGGAGGTAGCTGTCCGGCAAGGAAGGTTGCCACAGTTGCATGTCGGAATTATAGGGGCAAAACACGCGACAGGCAGGGCGATGGCATGTGGGGCAGAGGTGAACGCATATGGAGCATGGAGCGGATGAGGTGAAATGACAAATGTCCAAATCCGAATGACGAAGCAAGTCAAGACAATTATCACCACAACGGCACGACGAGCACGACGGCGCGCACGAAAATCGTTGCGATCACCTTGTAAGACAGGACAAAAACCATGAGATGAAGTTCGGTTTCCTGTTCGCGCGGAAATCGAAACGAGTTCCGTGATGGCCGTCGTGCCGTTGTGGTGAAATGCATTTCATTCGACATTCGGATTTGGACCTTCGGTCATTGGGCCCGGCCCCATGCGTTTGCCCTCAGCGGCGTCGCCGGCCGATTGAAGACGTCGTTCTTTTACGTTAAAGTCAACCGCTGTACGCCGCCTTGCCGGAGATGTGACTTCCGCGCGAGTTCGATTCCCCAGCGGCATTCCCGAAGGTCATCGCCATGAAACGTCTGAAAATCGTCATGATCGGCGCCGGCTCCGGCTTCACCGTGTGCGTCGCCTCCACACTCAACCATGAAGCCCTCAAGGACTGCTCGCTCGTTCTGGTCGATATCGACAAAAAGCGGCTGGACAAGGCCAAGCAGTGCGTGCTCCAGATCGTGCGCGAGAAGAAGCTCGGTGTGAAGGTTCAGGCCACCACCAGCGTGGAAAAAGCCCTCGAAGGCTGCGACTACGTCATCGCCTCGTGCGAGATGAACCGCAATGCGTTCTGGCTCAGGGACATTGAAATACCGGAACAGCACGGCTGCCATCAGTACATGGGGGAAAACGGAGGCCCCGGCGGTCAGATCCACGCCATGCGCAACATCGGCATGTTCATGCCCATCATCGACGCCATGCAGCGCATCTGCCCCGACGCCTGGATGCTCAACTTCACCAATCCCGAATCCATCCTCCTGACCTATTTCCTCAAACATACCCGGATCAAAAGCGCCGGCTTCTGCCACCAGGTCCACGGCGTCATGGGCGTCATCGCGGAAATGTTCGGCTTCCCGCCCGGCGAACTCCAGTGCGTCAGCGTCGGCATCAACCATCTGAACTGGCTCTTCGACCTTCGCCGGCGAAGCACGGGCAAAAGCTACATGAAGGAGTTCGCCCAGCGCATCGCCAAGTCGAAGTTCTGGACGGAAAACCACCCGGAACAACTGCTGCCCTGCCAGAAGTTCAGCCTCGAAGTCTTCAAGACGTTCGGCATGTACCCCATCGGCTACGACGACCACATCATCGAATATCTCTCGTTCTTCTACGAACAACACGAATGGGCGGACAACGGTTTCAAGGTGCTCTTCAAGGATCACTATCTCAAGAAACAGCTCGCGCAGGACGGCAACATGCTGGAGTACGCGATGCAGATGCAGACGCTGCTGGGCAAACAGGCCGCGGGCAAGCCGCCGTATCCGCGCAACCATTTCCATCCGTACTACCGCGAAGCGCCGTGCGAGGTGATCTGCGCCCTGGAAACGAATGAACTGCTCTATCTGGACGCCTGCGTGGGCTTCAACCACGGCGCGGCGGACAATCTGCCGGATGACGCGATCGTGGACCGCCCCGTCGTGGTCATCGGCGGCGACATCCGCAGCGTCCACGTCGGCCAGCTTCCCCCCGGCCCGGCCGAGGTTTGCCGGCGGCAGATCGCCATCCACGACATGGTCGCCAGAGCCGTCGTCGAAGGCGACGCTTCGCTGGCTGTGCAGTCCCTCTGCCTGGACCCCTACGTCCGCAGCATCACGCAGGCGCGGGCCATCTGGGACGATTACTACCAGGAATACAGGAAGTACCTGCCGACGTTCCGGTGACCCCAAGCCCCCCCGGAAGACGAGCCGGAAGCGTCAGCGACGGTCCTCCCAAGTCTGACCCGTGTTGGTCTTCGCCGGAGGGCTGTCGCTGATGCTTCCGGCTGTTATCGCTCAATAGAACTGACCTCTTGAATGCTCAATAGAAGTGTCCTCATCCGTCGGGTATTTGACGGCGATGGAGACACTGATGATGAGCGTGAAGGAACGGGATCGGTTGGGGATTTTGAGGCAGGTATCCAGCGGGACATTGCCGTTGTCG
>JADLAP010000022.1 GCA_020848195.1 Phycisphaeraceae bacterium | reverse complement strand
GCTGGCTGAAGCTCGAATCCAGCCGGCCCAACGTCCACCGCTTCGTCCATCTCGAACAGGTCATCCGCCACAACCTCGAACACCTGTTCGAGGGCATGGCCATCGATGAAATCATGCCCTTCCGCATCACCCGCAACGCCGACGTCGAACGCGACGAGGACGACGCGGACGACCTGCTGGAGCTGGTTGAACAGGAGCTGCGCGACCGCCGCTTCGCCCGCGTCGTCCGGCTCGAAGTCCCGCAGGAGCCTTCGCCCGCCATGACGCAGTTCCTCATGGGCGAACTGGAACTCAAGGAGGACGACGTCTACCGCACCTCCGGCGAACTGGACTACAGCGACCTATGGATGATCAACGAACTGAAGCTGCCCAAGCTCAAGCATCCCGCGTGGACGCCGACGATTCCCAATCGCCTGGCCGACGACGAGAAGGACATGTTCAGCGTCATCCGCGAGGGCGATGTGCTGGTGCATCACCCATACGACTCGTTCCACGTCAGCGTGGAGCGTTTCATCCGCGCCGCCACGCGGGATCCGAAGGTCGTGGCGATCAAGCTGACGCTGTACCGGACCAGCGAGGATTCGCCGTTCATTCCCGACCTGATCGCCGCGGCGGAGGCGGGCAAGCAGGTCGTCTGCCTCGTGGAACTCAAAGCCCGGTTCGACGAGGAACGCAACGTCCGTCTGGCGCAGCGTCTGGAAAAGGCCGGCATCCACGTGGTCTACGGCCTGGTGGGCCTGAAAACCCACACCAAGACCGCCATGGTCGTCCGACACGAAGCCGACGGCATGCGCACCTACAGCCACATCGGCACGGGCAACTACAACTCCAAGACCGCCAACATCTACACCGACCTGGGCCTGTTCACCTGCCGCCCCGCCATCACCGGCGAACTGGTCCGGCTCTTCCACTACCTCACCGGTCGCAGCCTTCGCCGCAACTTCAATCACCTGCTCGTCGCCCCGGTCAATATGAAGCAGCGGTTCTATGAGTTGATCG
Source organism: Phycisphaeraceae bacterium (assembly GCA_020848195.1). GTDB lineage: Bacteria > Planctomycetota > Phycisphaerae > Phycisphaerales > Phycisphaeraceae > JADLAP01. Next base: position 8,415 of record JADLAP010000022.1, on the reverse strand, counting down.
ACCGGGAGATCGCCCATGCGAAAGCGTGGAAGGAAAAGGGCGGCGACGAAAGCGACCCCAACCGGCCGCGCATCATCGCCAAGATGAACAGCCTCGAAGACCGCGGCATCTGCCGCAAGCTCTACGAAGCCAGCCGGGCCGGCGTCGGCGTCGATCTGATCGTCCGCGGCTTCTGCTGCCTGCGGCCCGGCGTTCCCGGCGTCAGCGACAACATCCGCGTCTCCAGCGTCATCGGCCGCTTCCTCGAACACTCCCGCATCTACCGCTTCCACAACGCCGGCCAGCCGGAGTATTTCATCGGCTCGGCGGATTGGATGTACCGCAACCTCAACAACCGCGTCGAGTGCATCACGCCGATCTACGACCCCGCCCTGCAGCAGAAGCTCGACCAGATTCTGCGGATCATGATGAACGACCACCGCCAGGCGTGGGACATGACGTCCGACGGCACATATGTGCAGCGTCAACCCGATCCGCGTCAGACCGAGCAACAGCCGCGGGAATACGCCATCGGCACGCAAGCACGGCTGATGGAGCTGGCGCGGGACGACGCGTACCGTCCCACGGGCAAATGAGGGTGGACGAAACCGAAGACGCGCGGGCAGTCTGCCCGCGACTGCGAAAAACTGTGGATTCCTAGCCGCGGGCCAATGGCCCGCGCGTCCGGTCGTTCGACATTCCAGCGGACCCGCCTTGACGTCGTGCACAAGGCCCGATACCGTCGCCGATGATCAGGGATACGTCACGATTCAGGGAGTGATTTCATGCGACCTTCGCGTTGCACCGTGAACGCCATGCGTTGTCTGGCGGGGTTGTTGCTGTTGGGGCTGGCCTCGACCGCCGGGGCCGAGGATGTGCCGTTCAAGGGCATGGTGACCGAGGGTGAAGTCCAGGTCCGGGCCGGCGCGGGGACCAGCTATTACGTCGTCGGCACGCTGAACATGGGCCAGGCGGTGCAGGTCGATGACCAGTTGTTCGACTGGTACAAGATCGTTCCGCCGGCGGGGGTGTACAGCTACATTTCCCGTGCGTTCGTCGACGCCCGCGGCGACGGGAAGGAAGGCACGGTCAACAAGGACCGCGCCGAGGTCAAGGCGGCCGCGAAGCAGGGGCCGGGCCTGAGCTACCGCAAGCAGCTTGAACTGTTCAAGGGCGACACGGTCCAGATCGTCGGCGAAGAAGGCGGGTTCTACAAGGTTGTGCCTCCCCATGGTGCGTATGTGTATGTGATGGTCTCGGCGGTCAAGCCTGCGCCGGCGACGCCGGCCCCGGCACCCGCGGCGACACCGACGCCGGAACCCGCCGCTGCCGCCGCCGGCGTGGCGCATGTGCGCATCGACGCCGACGCGGACGCCTCGCCCGCCGACGTCAAGCCCCTGCCGGGCATCAAACCCGCCGAGACGCCCGCACCGGCCCCGGCTCCGGAGCCCGCGCCCGTGGCTGTGGCCGTGGCCGCACCCAAGCCTGAACCGGCTCCCGCGCCCGTGGCCAAACCGGAACCCGCGCCCGCCCCGGCCGTTGCCCCAGTTCCCACACCTGCGCCCACGCCTGTGCCCACGCCTGTGCCCACGCCTGCGCCCACGCCTGCGCCGGTTCAGCCGGCGACCACCGTTGTTGTGGAAACCCCCGCGACCACCCCGCCGCCGACCACCCTCACCACCGGCGGCATCTACGTCAAACCGCTGGAACCCGGAGCCGGCAAGTCCGCTTCCGACTCGCTCCAGTCCCTGCCTCCGATCGCTTCGCCGCAGAATGTCACCGTCAGCGTTCCCCCGGTCCCGGCCCCTGGTCCCGCGCCAGCGCCGGCAGTCGTGGAAACCCCGGCTGCCGTCCCGGCTCCGGTTGCCCCTGCCGTGACGGTGGAAACGCCGGCCCCGGCGGTGACTGTTGATGCGACGGTGATCGACACCACGCCCCCGACTGCGCCGGTATCGCCCGCCCCAGCCGCCGAGCCTGTCAAGCCCGAGGAGCAGCCGGTCCAGTTGCCGATCTTCCGTGCGGATTCCGACACGCTGCAAGCCGCCGAACAGCGTCTGGTCGATGCCTACAAGCTGCCCCTGACCAAGCGCCCGCTGTCGGAGTTGCTGCAGGTGTATGACGCGATCGCCAAGACGCCGGGCCTGTCCTACAACGATCAGCGCGTCGTCGTGGCCCGCATGACGCAACTCAAACGCGACAGCAGCCTGGCTTACGCGCTGCGGAACATCCAGGGCGTCACGCAGGCGATCGAGAACGCGCCCCCGATCGTGGTTCCCGCGCCGCCCGCGAGGACGAACAAGGGCTACGACTACACCGGCAAACTGCTGGCGAGCAACGTCTACGACGGCGCGGATCTGCCCCGGCTGTACCGGCTGGTCAATCCGACGGATCAGCGAACGCTCGTCTACGTCCGGCCCACCACGGCCCTCGATCCCAACAACCTCGGTCGCGTCATCGGCATCATCGGTCAGACCCAGTACGACAACTCGTTGCGTCTGCGCGTGGTGGAGCCGACCCGGGCCGACGTGCTGGAGTCCCCCGCCGCCGCCGGTAGCCAATAGGCCAAGGGTTATAATCCCGGTTCCCCACGGATCGCCCGATCTGTTTGCTGTGCGGAGATGCCGATGCCGATGCCGATGCGAAGCCTTCGGAACCTGATCCACGTCGGCCTGCTGGCGGCGCTTCTGACGTGCGTGACGACCGGCTGTCACGGCACATCATCCATGGCTCCTTCGACCGGCCGGCCTGTTGCCGGTCAGGAGAATCCTTCCGGCGGCAGTGGCGGCTGGACTTGGTCGAAGCTCAATCCGTTCGACTGGGACTGGTCCAAGGCCGGGCGGGACACGCGGGAAGCGATGGCGTTCAAGATCGGAGACGCGTGGGTCATTTCGCCGCCGCGGACGTGGAGTCCGACCCGCATTGAAGTGTCGCGTTCGGTGAATCAGGAGGAGTTGCAGCTCAAAGCCGAGGTCCAGGCCGTTGCCGCGGCGACCACGCAGCCCGCGACCACGCAGCCCGCCTCCGGCCAGATTCAGCCGGCGACGACCACGCAAGCCATCGAGTCCCAGGCTGTGCCCCCAGCCGAAAAGCAGACCGATAAGCAGGTGCTTGTCATCGACCTGAACACCGGCCGCGGCTGGCTGACCGACTACGATGGCCGCATCTATCCGCAGGAGTACGACTCCCGCGTCGTCGCCCAGCTTCGCGTCCTCTCCCGACAGCAGCAGTGGATGATTTCGCAGATCAAGCCCGTTTCCCGCGTCGCCCAGCCGATCTACTACCACGCGGTCTTGTTTGAGGGCGACAACGAAGTGTCGCCGACCGTCCGCTGGGCGGTTCCCGCCAGGCAGTCTTTGCCGGAATTGCAGGTTTTGCTGTCTGGCACGTTTGACGTGGCCCACCGCAGCGCCCATCCGCTGAGCGAATACGTCAATCTGCTCAAGTAACCCCCTCGCGCGACAATCATGGACCAGTCAAGCCCCAAAGCCTGAAATTCAGGCGGGATTTATCCTTTCGTCCGGCCAAACCTCCATCTCGGCGCAATCGGTACTCGTTCCAACTTCCGCGATCCTTCACGTAAACCCCACTGTTAACCGGGGCTTGGCCTACGCCGATGGACCCACAAGACCCGCTGATGACCCGATTCGTTCCACGGGCAAAAGGGCAACCACGTGACACCCAATCCAAACGGCATCCGCATCGGCCAGATCATGATCGAACAGGGCATCCTGTCCGAGCAACAGGTCTTCGAGATTCTCGCCGCCCAGAAGGACCGCGGCATCCCCTTCGGCGTCCTGGCCGAACGCATGTTCGATGTGACCATTGAAAGCATCGAGCAGGCGTGGGTGGAGCAGTACCACCGCTTCACCGGCACGCTCGACCTCCGTGACGTGCGGATCGACCAGCAGGCGCTGAGCCTGATCAACCGGCGTCAGGCGTGGCAGTTCGAGATTCTGCCCCTGCGGTTCGAGTCCAGCGGCGAACTGCTCATGGCCGCGTCCAAACATCGCATGGCCCGCGCGGTGACTTTCGTCGCCGACCGCCTGCACCAGGTCGTCTACTTCCGCGTCGCCAAACGCGAGCAGCTTCGCAGCTTTCTCCAGAAGCACTATCCGATGCCCGAAATCTCCGACGAAATCCTCGAACGGGCGAGGGAAATGGCGTACCAGATGTAAGACATCGGTTGGCGAATCCGTCATGGCTGCGACGTCTTCGTCGCAGTCACATCCCCACCGCTTGCGCGTCGCGGTCCGACAGCAGAACCTCGCAGCCGTCCTGATCCTTGCGGGGCTTCACCGTGCCGTCGCGTTTCCATGAGCGTTCGCATCTCGGCTCGTTGCGCAGGTCATCGACTTCCACCTGCGAAGCGCCATCCACCAGGGCGAACCGGCTGACGCCGCAGAGGTCAGCCAGGTCCACGGGGTCGAAGGCCTTGAGGTCGTCCTCGGCGGGCACGTGAAGGCCCATGTCCAGCGGATTGTCCAGGCCTCGACTTTGCCGGGCCTGCTCGAGCGCCTTCATCCATGCGTCGCGGCGGCTGAGCACCGCGGCCCACCGCGCATCGGACTTCACGTCATCCAGCGAGTTGAAGGTTTCCAGATGGACGCAGGCGTTGTCGTCGCTGGTCAGCGCCCGCCAGGCTTCGTCGGCGGTGTGGGGCAGGATCGGGGCCAGCAGCTTGATCAGTGTGGACGTGATCGCGTGCATCGTCGTCTGCGTCTGCCTCCTGCGGGGGCTGCTCGCCGCATCGCAGTACAGCCGATCCTTTGCCGCCATCAGGTACACCGCGGACATCGTCGTGTTGCAGAAGTCGAACAGCACCTCGCTGGCGCGGCGGAAATCGAGCTTTTCGTAGGCCTGCGTCACGGTCCGCGACATGGCCGCCAGTTCGCCCATGGCCCAGGCGTCGAGACTGACGGGATTCATGTCCACGCAATGCGCGGGGCTGAAGTCCGACAGCGAACCGAGCAGATACCGCAGCGTGTTGCGTATTTTGCGGTATTCCTCGCCGGCGACCTGGAAGAAGCCGCGATCGACCTTGATGTCGTTCTCCACGTTCAGCGTCGCCACCCACCAGCGGCAGACGTCGGCTCCGAACTCCTTGAGCAGCTCATCGACTTCCAGCGTGTTGCCCAGGCTCTTGCTCATCTTCCGGCCATCCTTGTCGACCATGAAGCCATGGGTCAGCACGGAGGCGAACGGCGACTTACCCGTAGCGCCCAGCGAAGGCAGCAGCGAAAGCTGGAACCAGCCGCGATGCTGGTCGGAGCCTTCGAGGTAGAGGTCGGTGTGCGCCTTGGCCGCGTCGCCCTGAGCCTGCCCGCGCTGGCGCATGCAGGCGTGCCACGACGAGCCGGACTCGAACCAGACGTCGAAAATATCGGAGGATTTGCGGCAGTTGGCGAGGTCAAAACCCTTGGGTGCGTCGGCGTCGCCGGCAAGGTCGTAGCCCGCCAGCAGCTCGGCTGGGGTCATGCGGAACCACGAGTCCGAGCCTTTGTCGCGGACAATGTTCACGATGGCGGTCACGGAGGCTTTTGTCAGCAGCGCCTGGCCGTCGTCGGTGACGAACGCGGGAATGGGAAGTCCCCACGCGCGTTGTCTGCTGATGCACCAGTCCGGGCGCGACTCCAACATGCCGCGCATGCGGTTGCGGCCCCATTCCGGGATGAAATTCACATCCTTCGCGGTGACGTCAAGCGCACGTTGACGCAGCGAGGCGGCGCGACCGAGTCGCGGCGCTTCGTAAGCCTTGTCCACGCTGATGAACCACTGCTCGGTGGCGCGGAAGATCGTCGGCGTCTTGCCCCGCCAGTCGTGCGGATAGCTGTGCGTGAACAGGTGGTCGTGATGCAGATGGCCCGACTGGCGCAGATGCTCGACGACGAGTTTGTTGGCGTCCCAGACGAGCTTGCCGCGAAGCCAGTTGGGGGCGGTGTCGTCGAACGTGCCGTCTTCGCGGACGGGGCAGTAGATGTCCACGCCTTCGCGCAAGGCGGTCTGGTAGTCCTCGACGCCGTGGCCCGGCGCGGTGTGGACCAGGCCCGTGCCGTCTTCCAGCGTGACGTATTCCGCGGAAAGCACGGGGCTTTGCCGGTCGATGAAGGGATGCTGATATTGCGTGCCCAGCAGCGCCTTGCCGGGGAACGTCTTCAGTGGAGCCGAGGGATTTTTCAGCACTTTGGGGGCCAGTTCGCACGCCAGCACCGCCAGGCGATCGCCCAGGTCGTATAGGCCGTACTCGTGGCGTTCATGCACCGCCACGGCGAGATTGGCCGGCAGCGTCCACGGCGTGGTGGTCCAGATCATCAGCGAAACCGGCTTGCCCCCGCCCCCGGAAGGTAATACGTCCGAGGAAATGACGTCGAACATCACGTACACGCTGATGTCCTGCCGGTCGTAGTACTCCAGCTCGGCGTCAGCCAGCGCGGTGCGGTTTTCGATGGACCAGTGGACGGGCTTGAGCGCGCGGTACACGAGGCCGGCACTGACGAGATCGGCGAAGACCTCCAGCACGCCGGCTTCGAACTTCGGATCCATCGTGAAGTACGGATCATCGTAGTCGGCCAGGGTCAGCAGGCGCTGCATCTGTTTCGCCTGCAGCTTCATGAATTTCTCGGCATAGCTGCGGCACTTGCGGCGCACGCCCATGACGTCCGACAGTGATGCGGAGCCTTTTTCCTCCTGCATCACCTTGTGCTCGATGGGCAGGCCGTGGCAGTCCCAGCCGGGCGTGTAGGCGCAGTCGTAACCGGCCATGGTCCGGCAGCGCACGACAAAATCCTTCAGCGCCTTGTTGAGCAGATGGCCCAGGTGAATCGAGCCGTTGGCGTACGGCGGCCCGTCGTGGAAGACGTACTTCGGGCTGCCCTGCCGGGCCTGGCGCGTCCGCGCGTAGAGATTGCGCTTCTGCCAGCGTTGCAGGCTGGCCGGCTCGTTCTGCACGAGGTTGGCCTTCATGGCGAAGGCGGTCTTGGGCAGATTGAGCGAATCCTTGAAGGAACGTTTGCTGGGCGCTGCGTCATTCATGGCGGACATGATAGTACGAAAATGCGGGATTTTTATAGCTGCGACGTCTTCGTCGCAGGGTTATTCCGGGGGATCAGTCGTTGAACCACTGCTGAAGCAGGTCGAAGGTGACGCCCTGAAGATTGGGAATGGCGCGGTGGGCTTCATGGAGGGCTTCGAGGGCGCCTGTGGTGCCGATGCCCAGGGTCATGAGTCCGGCGGCACGAGCGGCGGCGATGCCGGCGGCGGTGTCTTCGATGGCCAGACAATCCTGCGGCCTCAGCTTGAGTTTCGGGTGCATGGCCGCCAGTTTCCGCACCGCCAGCGCATAGCACTGCGGATCGGGCTTGGAACGTTCCACGTCGTCGGCGGTGACGATGGGGTTGAACGTGTCGTCGAGGCCGAGCGGGCCGAGGACCAGGTCGATGTCCGCCCGCGTGGCGCCGCTGCTAATGGCCAGGGGCACATGCTTTCGCGCGTCGCGGATCAGATCGAGCACGCCGGGGATCGCGTGCGCGCCGCTGCGAACCTGGCGCTCGAACGCCCGGCCTTTTTCCTTCGCCAGTTCCGCGATCCGGCGTTCCTGTTCGCCGTTGCCGGGGATGCCGGGCTTCATGCCGAGCATCACGCGGAAGGCGTCGCGGTCGTCGTAGCCGACGAATGTCTTGAGGTATTGCTCCCACGTCATCGAAACGCCCAGCGGCCGGGCCGTTTCCACGAACGCGCGGAAGTGCAGCGGTTCGGAGTCCACGATGACGCCGTCGAAGTCGAAGACGAGGGCTTGCAGCATGACGAAACGGTCCTTGCGTGGTCGGCAGGACCGGGGATTCTACTGCCGCAACGGGTGGGCGGCCATGTCGGGGGAGAGGATGCCAGAGCGAACGCCTGGCGAACGCATAGGACCCTTCAAGGCTTGCCGGAACCCCGGAACCCCGGAACCCAATGACCGAAGGTCCAAATCCGAATGAAGCTATGAAAAGAAGTGTGGCTCCCTGCCGGCGCGGTATCGTGCCGGTGACAACGACAAATGAAATGTATTTCATTCGTCATACGGGTTTGGTCATTCGGTCATTAGATGTCGGTCAACGTTCGATCAGCCACATGCGTTTGCCCGTGCGCGGTGGCGTCTGATCCGCCTGCGGTGAGCCTTCATGCAGGTCCAATGCAGCCAGTAAAAGGTCAAGTCAGCGATGAAAGCGGTGATGGAGCCATGAAAATGCCCCGTTTTCGCGCCGATTTACGCACTGGCGACGTCTAAAACGTAACACTTGGCCCAAGAAAAGATCAAGCGGAAAAGCTGCGAATTCATCGGGAAATAGCCGCTTTTTCGCCTCGGAAGCAAATGATCCGGATCATTCAGTGATCATGGGCGGATCAAATCGTAAAGCTGTGTGCGACAGCGACTTGGCTCGATGAGGGTCCGATTTT
>JADLAP010000315.1 GCA_020848195.1 Phycisphaeraceae bacterium | reverse complement strand
TTGTTCCTATCAAAGATCCTGTATTTCCTCTTGCCAGCATTATCCCCCAAACCGGAGTGGTTTGCAGTACTGCTATTTATAATAGCTGTTGTCCAATCAATGACCTTTCCCTAGGCCGTCATTCACCAAAGGGAATAAACAACATACCACTCCAGGAAGCGGAAGATATGCTGAATTTCCTATATGCAGAATACGATAGTGTGTTTGGTATACTTGATAATGGAAACACCACCCAACTCCTCTCTGCGCTTGATACTGACACATCAGATACCTACATACAGGATCTGCTGATCGCCAACTCCCCGCTCTCAGATCAGGTAATAGCTGCGCTCATTGACTGGGCGGATGAGATATCGGCAGGCGCGTTTTCGGAGATCATCATCCCGAATTCACCCATTGCGGATGAACTAAGGCCTGCCCTCGAGGAAAAATTAACATTGGAAATACCAACAAATATCGCGGATGCCATACGCGCAGCTCAGGACAGTGATACACACCGTACTCTTACCGCCATTACCCGTGAGGTGGAGGCCTGGGAAACCGAAAGGCAGGACATCATGGCCCGTATACTGGTAGCCTATGCCGACACAGGGGACATTGATTCCTTAATAATCACGCTGGAAGCTGAAAATAATGTTGATTCAGACAGGGCCCTGCTTGGCCTGTACATCAGCTTAGACAGTTTGGATGCCGCTGAAGCCAAGATCGCAGAAATGTCGCCTGCCAATGCCGAAGAGGAGGCTTACATCGCCATTCAGAATCTCCTGCTTGAACTCAAGCTCGACAGCTTAGACGTGTTTGGTATGGACTCCATACAGGAAGCACTGGTGCGGGAAGTAGCCGCCATGGATTCAGGGCTTGCGGCAGTTAATGCCTGCGCGATCCTTCATCTGGTGTTTAACGAAGCCTGCCCTCTTCCGGAGGATGGTTTTGACGCAAGGATGCAAAACTCAGGAAGCCCTGCAAAGCCTATGGCCATGCTGAAGCAGGACAGTAGTTATCTGGGCGAAAACGTACCCAACCCTTTCAGCAATAACACGGTGATACCTTACACATTACCCGAAGGCGTGAACACCGCTTACATCAATATATACAGTATAACAGGTAAGCGGATAAGCAGCCATGAAGTGAATAACAAGAACAACAAAATCATCATTTCCTCAGACAATCTGGAAAATGCGGTGTATATTTACAAGTTGGAATCCAACGGCCAAGTGCTTGGCAACAAAAAAATGATCATTATTAAATAAATCAGTTTGTATACCCGCAAGGAACATAGTTCAATGGGAGATTGGAAAACCATCCAATGGTTTCGGATTCTTTTTTTACCTATTTCATTTTTTTTGCCATCAACTCTCATGTCAATTTGCTTTTACCTACCTGCACGCTATCTATTTCTGTTTTTGTTGGCAGGCGGATTGCCTCAAGCTGTTTGTGCCCAGCAATGGCATAAATTAGGAACCGGAGTGGGCCAATCCGCGGGTGCTGTAATGACTCTTAAAGTACTCAATGGTGATTTGTATGTAGGAGGTACGTTTGGAACACAATACGG
>JADLAP010000303.1 GCA_020848195.1 Phycisphaeraceae bacterium | reverse complement strand
CATTTCGTTTCTATTTATAGGTTGGGTAATCCAAAGTAAAACGCAGTTAACTATGTGGGAAATAGCATCATTAATAATTGTTGTTTTTGCGTTCTGGGCAGGAGCAATCGTTATAATAAACGAACTTTACAAGAGTTATTACAGTAATAGAGATACGTTGATACGAATTGAAAAAAGCCTACAATTCTATAAAGTAAACGCCTATTCGCGGGATGAAAGTTCTTTGTTTCCAGAAAGTTGGCAATTATCAAGAAAACCTGCAAAGGTCAATAAATTTTCTTTAATGGTGTCCTTCACGGCATTAATTACTATCATCCTTCTAGCGCTAAAACTTCTGTAAACTCACAAAATGGGCTTGCCTGCATAGTCGTGTTTTTTGTCAGTTGCTAAAGAGCAAGTTGTGTGTAAAAATCTTGTCAAGTTGGCGGTGTCGTCTTTTTTTAGCCAACGAGTCTTAAGGCACAGAGCCGCCGAACAAAGCGTGCACCTGACGTGTGGGATTCTGCGGCATTTTCGAGCATTTTTCTGGCTTCGGGTTTTTCCTGCTCCCAAGCAGAATCCACGCCCACCCACACGCAGGTAACGCAAACCGTTAGGCTGCTCGCACATTTATGAATAACCAAATGACAGTAATCACTGATGGTTCTTTTCAAAAATATTGGACTTGGCTTACGGTTATAGGGTGGTGGGTGGCTCATGCCGTAGCCAATCAAATCACTGGCTGGATATTTCCAGAGGCGGTGAATGAAGCCCTAGGTTCTTCGCCAGTCTATTATTTAATTTTTGGTGGCATTTTAGGACTCTTTCAATGGTGGTGCCTTAGAGGAAAGATTCCGCACTCCATGTGGTGGGCAGTGTTCACCGCTGGAGGGTTGTTGTTTGCGGGTTGGCTCATTAACAAACGTCTCTATCGAATTGAGTCAATTTCAATTTCCCTTCAATCGTCGCCTATACTTGCCCATGCAATCCTCGGTGTAATTTTAGGACTGGCTCAATACTTATTCATTCGAAATAAACTTGTTTTTGCATCGGTTTGGCTCATCATGTTCCCTCTCATCTGGGTAGTATCAACAGCCATAATGGGAACAAGTGTTGGCTGGCTCCAACCTCTTGGTGTATTTTTATTCGCAATATGCACAGGATTCATGATGGAAAGGTTGTTACAATTATCTACACCTTCAAAAAACGCAGCCTAACACAGCGTGCACCTGACGCTGGGGATTCTGCGGCAATCTCAAGCAGTTTTCTACGCCTTGTCATTTTTCTAGTCGGACGGCTTCGCCGTCCCCGCCCCAGCGCAGGTAACGCAAACCGTTGGGCGTTTGGTCAAAGTAGTTAGTCAAAATTAGAAAGTGAAGGGAGTTTGACAGTGACATATTTTGACTTATTAACATTGACTCGAAAAGAGCGTTTAATCGCTGGTGCTTCCCATCTTTTTGTTGTTATTCCTTTTTTGGGCTTTCTTGCGCCAATCATTATTTGGACAAATAATGAAGACAGATCAGAATACATAGCCTTTCAATCTTTACAGGCACTTGTTTATCAAGTTATGACACTTGTAATATGGCTTATTGGTATAGTGCTTTATGATAAGTTATGGAATACCAAGATATGGTTTGTAGTGCTGATTATCAATTGGATTGCCCGTTTTATGCTTGTGGTATATGGAACTACTGGTGCAGTTATGGCTTTCCAAGGCGCGGCCTTTCGCTATTGGTTTATCGGCGATAAGATTGAGTATCAATTATCAACCAGCTCTAATAGGCAATGGCTTGCAAATTTTTGGAAAATTAAAAAACGACCCATATTCCCTATTTTAGTAGGACTTGGAATCTCTCTTTTGCATTTCGCAATTACACCTTATCTTTTCAGCTCAAGTTTCGCTAGCGTAAAATATATTTCAGGGCTTATACTCTCAACACCCAGTTTGATACTATCATTTGTTTTCGAACCTGTAATAAACAATATATTTCTTCAGTATTTTTCGAGTTTTGTTTATGGCAGCATAGCAGGTATTCTTGTATCAAGAAAAATAGTTTTACAAGTAGCAGTAATTATTCTTATGTTCTCCATGATTATTTTCGGATTTTTCTTCTTAATTATGGCAGGTCAAGCTTTTGCGTAGAAGAACGCCCAACAAAGCGTGCACCTGACGCTGGGGATTCTGCGGCAATCTCAAGCAGTTTTCTACGCCTTAGCCTTTTTCTGGCTGGACGGCTTCGCCGTCCCCACCCCAGCGCAGGTAACGCAAACCGTTGGGCAACCCCGTGCAAAACTATAAGCGTCTTGAATAATTATTGGATATAGATATAATTCCTTGTACATCTTTTTTATGCAAAGGAATTTGACAATCGAATGAATAATTACTCTTTGAGGGGTATCAGCAGGATACACTCAAAGGGGGCTGGCTGGTTAGTCAGGTTGTATCGTAATGCTAAAGTGATTACAAAACTCTTTAGCGATGGCGTTTACGGCGACTCCGATAAATCATGACAGGCTGCACAGGCTTATTATCGGCAGGCTCAACTAAAAT
>JADLAP010000021.1 GCA_020848195.1 Phycisphaeraceae bacterium | reverse complement strand
TTCATCATTCGACGCAACGCCTCGCTGCCCCCCTGACTGCCGGTCGCGGTTATCGAAAGGAGATTCGCCAGTTGCCGGGACTCCTGCTGGTCGATGGCAGCGAGGAAGGCATCGGTTTGCGCCAGCGTGTAGTCGAGAATGTCGGCGTAGGCGTGCCCCGCGCCGATCAGGCGCTGGAGGGTGTTGCTCCAGGCGTCGGGCTTTCCAGTGTCTGACCGATCCGCGCTGCTGCCTGCGTCACGCTCGGCAACAGGCGCCGGATAAAAAAATCGGCATTCACCCCGAACACCGCTTCGGCCAGACGCACGGCCTCGTCGAGATCGAGCCCGGCCACCCAGACGACCGGGCGGCGCGTGGCAATGGCGATGGCGGCAATCACGGCTTCGCCGTGTTCGGCCAGCAGTGCCAGCCAGTCGGGCGATGCCGACAGACCGGCAGCGATGGGTTGCACCGCCCGGGCGAATGCCGGCACCTCGCCCACCTTGAGCGGCGTGAGATCGATGCGCTCGCCGGCAATCTCGATGGACAGCGGCACCGGCGGCAGTGCCGCAAAAATATCGTTGCCCATCACAGCAGCACGATTATGTGGAGTTGATGGTTATGCATAGTTGGTTTCCTTTCTGGTTGGGATTACGGGGATGACAGAGGCCAAGTACTGCGCATAAATCTGGGTAGCTGCCTTGCCCATTGGTGAGGCGCTTTCCAAAGGAGAAGCGCGATGCTTGAACATTTCTTTCATTGGCCGCCACAGATAGCTCGTTTGCGCAATAACCCTGGCGTCGAGTTGCTTGATGCCTTTGCCGAACATCTGAAACAGTGCGGTTACTCTCGTAGCCAGGGCAGTCGACATCTGCGCGCGGCGGCCCATTTGCTGTACTGGCGCGACCGACGCAAGCTTCCATTCAGCGAGATCGACGTCGAAGTCATGAGTGGGTTTGTAGGGCATCTTGGGCGGTGCCGATGCGTCGGCTTTGTCGGCATGCAGCGAGACAAGCTCATACGGGGCATCCGCGCATTCAACGCCTTCCTGCAAGATCGTCCGCTATGCACGGTTGGTAGCGGTCAGGAGGAAGCAACTCCCTCTGATCTGTGGAAGTCCTTCTGCCGCTGGATGCGAGAGCAACGGGGAACATCTGATCGCACACTTCGCGATTACGGCGACTACCTGCATCGCCTGCTCTTGGACCTGGGTGATGATCCGAGCAAGCTCAACTCCGCTTACCTGCGACAGTTCATTCTGGAACTCGGACGGAACGGCGGAACCGCCCGTGTGAAGTCGACGACCTCGGCTTTGCGTATGTTCGTCCGCTTTCTGATCGCCGATGGTCAGTGCCCGGTCGGCCTGGAAGAGGCCATCCCGGACATTGCCTACTGGCGCCTGTCTTCGCTGCCCCGGTATCTGCAGGCGGAAGAAGTCGAGCGCGTCCTGGCCAGCCCTGACAGCCGAACACCAGTCGGCAAACGAGACCGTGCCATTTTGCTGCTGCTGGCGCGGATGGGGCTGCGCGCGGGCGACGTGGTGCAACTTCGCCTCGATGACATCGACTGGCGTTCGGCCACGCTCAGCGTGTGTGGTAAGAACCGGCGGCAAACGCTGCTGCCGCTGACACAGGAGGTGGGTGACGGTATCGTGGACTATCTGTTGCACGGGCGCCCGGCGACCACTTCCGATTGCATGTTCGTTCGAGCAATCGCTCCGTTCCGACCGTTCCGAGATGCGCGCGGCGTTTCCGATGTCGCCAAGCTGGCGCTGCGGCGGGCAGGAGTCGACGTTCAGGTGCGCGGGGCGGCGCATGTGCTGCGGCACTCGGCAGCCTCGTCCATGCTGCGTCAGGGAGCGAGCCTGCAGGATATAGCGGCCGTATTACGCCACCCGTCGACGGTCAGCACGCAAATCTACGCCAAGGTCGATATCGTCGCCCTGCGCGAACTGGCCCAACCGTGGCCGGAGGTGCTGCCATGCTGAGCCAGACCGTACAGAACTACATCGAGGTACGCCGGGCGGCGGGCTTCAAATTTGAGGCCCAGGCTGGACTGCTGTGCAGCTTCGCCGCTTACGTCGATGCCAGAGGTGAGCACTACGTGCGTGCCAGCACCGCCATCGAATGGGCTGGCCTGGTGGCCAAGGTGCCGCAACGCGCCCACCGCCTGTGGATCGTCATCCGGTTCGCACGCCATGCCCACGTCGATGATCCGCGACACGAGGTTCCGCCGCCCGTATTCGGTAGCGAGACCTGGCCACGGCGAACGCCCTACATCCTGAGTCAGGGTGAGGTAGCGCGTCTGCTACAGGCGGCCAGAGGTTACGGCAAGAGCCCGCTGCTTGGAGCAATCTACGGCACCTTGTTCGGCCTGCTCGCCTCGACCGGCTTGCGGATATCGGAAGCCCTCAGGTTGCGTTATGCGGACATCACGCCCGACGGCTTGCTCATTCGCAATACCAAGTTCCGCAAGAGCCGGCTGGTGGTGCTACACGACAGTGCCCGCGCCGTACTGGAGCAGTATCTGTCGCAAAGGCGGGCGTTCACGCCGCTGGACGACCACGTGTTCGTATCCTTGCGGGGCACGCCGCTGATCCGGGAGTGCGTGGACGGCATATTCCGCGAGTTGGTCAAGCGCATCGGCCTGCCGCAAGGTGCCGGTCTGCCACGCATCACCCCCCATTCACTGCGGCACACCTTTGCGGTGAGAGCGTTACAAACCTGTCCAGACGGGCGTGAGCAGATCGCCCGCCACATGGTGGCGCTGTCCACCTACCTCGGGCATGTGGACGCTGCGGCGACCTACTGGTATCTGCAGGCGACACCCGAGTTGCTGCGGGACATCGCATCCTGTTGCGAGCGCCATGTGGAGAACGCGTCATGACCCCGATCGCTCCCCACATCACCGCGTTTCTGCGACAGCGCCTGATAGAGGAACGCAATGCCAGTCGCAACACGCGTGAGTCCTATGCCTACGCCTTCAAGTTGCTGTTCGAGTTTGCGGCAGATCGGCTCAAGACATCACCGGCGAAGCTGTGCTTTGAGCAGATCGATGTCACGCTGGTTGCCGATTTCTTGACTCATCTCGAGCGTCGTCGTGGCAACGGTGCGAACTCCCGGAACATTCGTCTGGCGGCCATCAAGTCGTTCATGAGGTTCATGCAATACCAGCTGCCAGCGGCGCTCGATCAGATCCAGCGTGTACTGGCCATCCCATCCAAGAAGACGGAGATCAGATTGGTCAAACATCTGACGGTTGCAGAGATGCAGGCCATCCTGGATGCACCGGTTCCCACGAGCCGCGAAGGCATCCGGGATCGTGCCATGTTGCATTTGTGCTTCGCGGCGGGCTTGCGCGTATCCGAACTGATCGGCCTGCAGATTGCAGATTTGCGACTGCAGCCAGATGCCAGCATCCGCGTTGAGGGCAAGGGGCGCAAGGAACGCTGCCTGCCGTTATGGAAACAGACCGCGACGGCGGTGCGTGCCTGGCTGGCGGTGCGGGGAAGCCTCACGTCCTCTCATCTGTTTGTCAACGCGCGCGGTGAGGCCATGACGCGATCCGGGTTCGAGTACATCCTGGGCAAGCATGTCAGGGCCGCAACTGCCGTCTGCCCATCTCTGTCGCAGAAGCGGGTATCGCCCCATGTGCTGCGCCACACCTGCGCGCTGACAGTACTGCAGGCGACCAAGGATCTGCGCAAGGTCTCGTTGTGGCTTGGCCACGCGAGCATTCAGACCACCGAGGTCTACACGCGGGCCGATCCGTCCGTGAAGTTGGAGGCCCTGGAGTCCATCGTGGCGCCGAAACTGCGCACGGGCCGTTTCAAAGCCACCGATGCGCTGATCGCCTCTCTGCATCCGAGCGCGTTCGCCAACGCTGACGATGCGTTCCGACGATAGAAGCCGTTGGCGCTGTCGTCATAAGTGGGGGCGACACCGCCTTTTATGCGCAGTCCACCCAACCCGCTACCCCGTAACTTCCACCAGAAAGGAAACCAACTATGCATAACCATCAACTCCACATAATCGTCCTTATGTAGTTCAGGACATAAGGACAATCCGGCCGAATTGTCCGAGGCTGCCGCTCGCCGACTTGGTGAGATCGGCCAGCACCTGCCCCGACAGTTCGAATTTCATCAGGTCATTGCCGATCACCGAGAGTTCCTTCGTCGGGTTGATCGCGACGCGGTAGAGATCGATGACGACCTCCTTGTTACTGTCGGCGGTATTCAGCCCCTCGAACCGCACCCAGCGCTCAGGCAGCGGCTGGGTAAACATCGCCGTGACGTTGGCCGCGCCGTAGCTGTAGCTGGCCGTGATCGCCCCCGTGACGCCCGTGAGGTCGGTGAACTGGATGGAGCCGTGCTTGGCGTTGACCGTGTATTTGGTGTTGGTGACCGTGGTCGCGCCGGCCTTGATGACCACGCTGGAGACGTTCTGTTTGCCGAGCAGGTAGAGCTTGCCAAGTTCGGCCGTAGCGATGACCGGCTCGTCGGTCACCGTGCCAGTGGTCACCGCCGTGGTGGATCCGTAGAGGGAGAGTTCCAGGTTGGTCTGGATCAGTTCCTCCAGGGTGCAGGCGAACTCGCCCTTCTTGGTTTTGATGAGTTGCAGGTCGGTCAGTCGTTGGCCGGATTGGGACTCCTGGTGCTCCAGGGTTTCCACCGACAGCGACACCTTGAGATCGGGCACGTTGCCGACATAGACCAACCCCTGCGGGTTGCCATTGTTGTCACGCGCGCCGATGAAGACGCGCCCTTGTCCGGAAAAGTAAGACATGTGGTTTTCTCCTTGTATGGAAAGTGAATCAGCCCTGAGCAGTCAGGTCATGCACCAGGGTGCGATAGGTGATCTGGTAGCGCGAGGGGATGGCGGCTGCCGTGGCGTCGGCATCCTCGATATCCCAGTCGCAATCAAGTTCCTGCAGTGCTAGACAGAGGCCGCCGAAACCGGGATCGGCGAACAGGGCGGCATGAACGGCTACCTGCAGGCGATCGGCGATGCTTTCTGCCGCCTCGGTTTCGGTTTCTCTGGCCAGGGCCACGACGCGAACGATCAGGTGCCGTTCGATACGATCGTTGGCGCGCTGGGCGATCGATTCAGCCTCCGGGAAGATCAGCAGGGCCGGACTGCTTTCGCGGCCAGTCGGTACCGTGGGCGACCGCTTGATCTGCGCACCCTCGGCCTGGGCCAGCGGCGTGAGACGGGTCACGATCTCCTGCAGCAGGCGTTCTCGAAGTGAAATGGGCATGAGTTTCTCCAGTGGGATCCGTAAAATGACAAGCTGTTGAAAGGAGTTCTGAACACCATGGCCGTGAGCAGCGTCCCCAAGAAAAAGCACAAGTCGAGCTTGTCGAAGCCCTGCCTGATCACCTTGAGGATCGAACTGGTCGGCACAACGCCGCTCGTCTGGCGCCGCATCACCCTGGATGGCCGGTCGAGTTTTGCGAACCTGCACCACGTGATTCAGGCGGCGATGGGCTGGCATGACGCCCACCTCCACCAGTTCCGGATCAACAACCGTTACATCGGCGTGCCCGATCCGGAAAGCGACGCGCCCGAGTGGCACACCGAGGACGAGCGCAAGGTGTTTCTCAACCGCGTGCTGACTGACGATGCCGTCTTCACCTACCTCTACGACTTCGGCGACGGCTGGGAGCACCGGCTGCTCGTGGAGGAGTACGACGACAGCGACGATCTGCGCTTTGGCGACGGCGACGCCTGGGTCGATGCCGGTGAGCGTGCCTGCCCGCCCGAGGACTGTGGCGGTGTCGGTGGTTTCCAGGACTTCCTCGAAAAGCTCGAGGACGAGCCCTACAGTGATGAGAGCAAGGAACTGCGCGAGTGGGCGGGTCTCGACTACGATCCGGCCCGCTTCGATCGTCAGGCGGCCAACGCTGCCATCAAGCGCCTGCTTTGGAATCGCTGGCTCAAGTGAGCCGGGTCAGCGTCGCCCGGCACTCCGAGCCATCGCCGATCGCCCGCACCTCCCGCACCCGGTAGGTCATACCGCCGATCACCAGTTCGTGACCGGTGTCGAGCAGCACTTCGTCGGCGGGATAGCGGATCGCATAGTCGGACGACAGGCCGAGACCATCGAGCACTTCCACGTCGGGGGCACGGAAATCGACGAGGACTTCCGCACCCCCGATCGTGGCCGGTGTCAGCAGACCGGCACGGCCGGCTGCCGCATACAGGTCA
>JADLAP010000020.1 GCA_020848195.1 Phycisphaeraceae bacterium | reverse complement strand
CGCCAATCCTGGGGACATTGCTGGATGTCGCGTGCCGTGGGCTGTTCGAGATACTCCAGGGCGGCAAACGCCTTCGCATCCGCCGATCGCAATTGATGCAGATAATCCAGCACGCTGGCGGCATCGGGATTCGCCTCGTTGCTGTCCACGGTCAGCCTCGGTTCGGTCGCGCCGAGTTCGATGGCTGTGCGGTAGACCTCGACGGTGCGCGCCACGTCGGCCGCGGCGTCCCGGCCCATGATTTTCAGCTTGAAACAACGGTAATCTCGCTGACGCACCCACGGCGACAAATCGCTGGCCGAGTCGTTCTTGCCCACGACCAGCCAGGCCGGCAAATCCCAGCGGGGCTGGCGGATCAACCGTCGGATCGCCGCACAGGCGTTATGGTCCGCGAAGTATGGATCGGCATCAGGCAGATCGACATTCTGATCGTACAGGTCCAGCGCGGAAACGCCCATGGCGATGCCCGCCGCGTCATGGATGGCGGCATCGAATGGGCTGGCGCACATGGCGCGAGCCAGCACAGGCGGCGTCGCATCGCAGCAGATGTTGTGGTGCAAACGCAATCCCAGCTCCAGCGGATGAGCCGCCTGCCCGCCGCAGCAGCGGGAAAGGTCGCGGGCCATGTCGTCGCACAACCGGCGCAACGCGGCGTCGCGGTCCGCATGACTGATCGATGGATCAGGCCACGCCCACAGATCGCTGAGATAGATCGAACCGCGTCCAGCCGCACGCCGTCCGTTGACGGCGACGACAACCTCCACCTGCGCCTCGGTCAGCTCCGCGATCGGGCCTGTGCTGAGAATCAGCGGCACGCGAAACGGCTGGTTGACGTAATGAACCGAGGCATCCAGGATTTCCACGGCATAGGGCTGTGTCGATGAATGGGCAGAGGTGGTCATGGCACAAGGTGTTCCTGATGTATGGCCTTGATCCGTCGCATCGCGGCGACCGGCGGACGCAACGGGTTCCTGAAGGTGGCCCCGAACGTTGCACTTCCCCTATCGTATCCTGCATTTTCGGATGCATCCGGCGAAATTGGCCTTGCATCCCGCAACACATTTGTATATAACTCCTGTAGATGATTTGAGTGGCATCTGGACGACAGCCTTGAGAACCATCTCCCGAAAATACAGCCTGATCGCGTCGGATTTGAACCGCAGCATTCGCGGTCGCTCGCCGGGCGAGATGCTGGATGCCGAATCGGTGCTGGCCAAGCGGTACAAGGTCAACGTGCTGACGGTGCGCCAGGCGCTGGGGGTTCTGGCTGACCAGGGACTGATTCGACGACATCAGGGACGGGGAACCGTCATCGCCGACCCACTCTCCACCGGCCACCTGGCCATTGTGCTCAGCCCGAAACTGCTCGGCGGCAACGCTTCACCCTTCTACGCCAACGCGGTTGACGCTCTGACCTATGAAGTCCACAAGATGCACCCCCGCGCGACGTTGCGCATGCACTTTGGCCGCGACATCAACGATGGCCCCGGCTATCCCGCCACGCTGGACCTGCTGGAGCCTCAGGTCATGCGGGATATCCGCGGCGTCTTCGCGTTTCACCCGTTGTATCAGGTCGGGGATCGCCTGCGGGAAGCGGGCATTCCGGTTGTCTACGTGGGTGGATGGGATGATCCCGTGGACAAATCCTTCCCCATCGTCGGCTTCAGCTTTGAGACGTTTGTGGATATGGCCCTTGAGCGGCTGTCGCGGAGCCAGTGTCGGAGCATTCGTCTGATCTGGATGCACGACGATGAAAAAACCTACCCGGAATCCGCATGGTACAAGATGTTCAAGCGGAAGCTTCAGCCGCACGACGTCCGGTTTGAGCCGCATCTGATGCATCCCGATGAACATGCGATTATGGAAAAGCAGGGCTACCGGGCGATGATGCAGGTCTGGTCGGAGCCGGACAAGCCCGATGGCCTGATGGTAACGGATGACATTCTCTGTCGCGGCGTGCTGCGGGCGAGTTTGCAGCTTGGTTTGGAAATGCCGCGGGACATCAAGCTGGTGACATTTGCCAACCAGGGCGTGGACTTTCCGTATCACCGCGTGCTGACGCGCGTGGAGTTCGACGCCGCGGTGCTGGCGCGGAAAGCGGCGGAAAAAATGCTCGGCACGATCCGCGGCGCGGCTTCAGGGCAGGCTGTCGAGCACATCCCAGGCCGGCTGATCGAAGGTGAAACGACATGACCGGCGCACGCGGTTTCGCGTGCGTTCGTACGCTCTTCGTCAACGTATCGTGCAGGCGCTTCGGCAGGATCGTTCGGCAATCCACACCTAAGGATGACCAACATGAGAACGTCCCATTTCGCACGCATCCCGTCGGGTTTCACTTTGATCGAAGTTCTGGTCGTTATTTCCATCATCGCGCTGCTGGTGGCAATCCTGCTGCCGTCGCTGGCCAAGGCGCGTGAGGCGGGACGCTCGGCCGTGTGCGGCAGCCGGGTTCGGCAGTACGGCATCGCAACATTCATGTACATCGACGAAAACAAGGACTGGACCCCCGGCGGCGGTGGCGACATCTGGGATCCTTCCCAGTACCAGTGGTACGGCGTATGGGGCGGAGCGACCTATGCCGCCACATGGCAATACCAGATTCAACGCTACATCGAACCCTTCCGCGGCCACACTGAAAACACGATCTGGTCCTGCCCCTCCATCAGCCCCGCTGCCGGTTATTACTTCGGCGGCGACATGCGGACTCCGCCGTGGAGCCACTTCGGCATCACCACGCGCATGACGGTTCTGTCTGGCGGCGGCAAGGCCTACCGCATGACCAGGATTCAGCCACCTTCAGCCAAAATCCTCATCGGCGACTCCGACACCTACATCAAGTATTCCCCCAACATCCTGCCCCGCGTCTTCTACGGCCTGAGCGACTATCCCGTGATCTCCAACCGCCACGGCAATGGAGCCAACACCGTCTGGTTTGACGGCCACACCAAGCGGCTCGGCGCGGATGACCCCGTCGCCATCGCTGTCACCAACATGGGCAACTGGGCTACCCAGGCCCCAGCTTGGGAGCCTTGATTTTCTTCTTTGTGCAAGTCTCTTTTGTGCAATCCCTACTCCGGGAGTTTGATGATGAGACAGGTTATCCATCAGTGCATGCACAGCCTGCCATCGGAGTCGGTCGTGATTGATGCTCGCCATCTCTTCCCTCAAGGAAAGGCAGGATTCGCTATGACAAGCTCTCACCTCAACCGTCATCGCCGGGCATTTACATTGATCGAGATTCTCGTGGTGATTTCCATCATTGCGCTGCTGGTGGCGATCCTGCTGCCGGCGCTGGCCAAGGCGCGGGAAGCCGGCCGCGCGACCCAGTGCAGCAGCCGGGTCCGGCAGTACGGCCTGGCGACGTTCATGTACGTCAGCGACAACAAGGACTGGACCCCCGGCGGCGGCGGCGACGTTCCCGCCAGCGACTACCAGTGGTACAACGCCGAAGGCAGCTCCACTTATGCCGCCACCTGGGAATACCAGATTCAACGCTACATCGAGCCTTTCCACGGCCACGTGGAAAACACCATCTGGACCTGCCCCAGCGTCATGCCCGGCGTCTACCGTTTCAACACCGACATGCGCACCCCGCCGTGGCACCACTTCGGCATCACCTGGCGGATGATGACCCTTCATTTCGGCGGCAAAGCCTACAAGATGTCCTACATCAAGTCCCCCTCAAGTAAAATCCTCATCGGCGACTCCGACACGTACGCCAGCTATGCCTCCGGCATGTTGCCCCGCGCCTACGGCCTGGCCAGTTGGCCGGTGATCTCCAGCCGTCACAGCAATGCCGCAAACACCCTCTGGTTCGATGGCCACGTCAACCGCCTCGGCGCGGACGATCCCATCGCCATCGGCGTCAACAGTACAGCCCTCTTCGCCACCCAGGCTCCCGCGTGGGAACCATAAGCACGCCAATCAACAGCCCTATGTCATCCGTCACCGCACATTATCAAGCAGGATAAGTACCCTTATATCCTGATGAAAGCATACCCCCAGTCCCACCGTGGGACTTTTCCATCTATGTTGCGCCGGATCATGCCGGCCCACGCCTTGTATTCCGCTTCTTGTCTTGTGAGTACCTGATGCGTGATCCACGTAAGGATTCAGTCGTTATGAGTCACGTCCATGGACAATCCATTCCATGTGTCAAGTCCAATCCCGACGCGGTCAACGCAATTCTGCCCTCCATCGCCGACCAGGCGCGCATCCCCTTCGTCGATTACACCGGCATGGCGCTCGCCCCAGGTCAGTGGACGATGCCCAAGTGGATGCGGGAGGAAGGCCTGTGCATCCTCGGCTGCTGGGAGACCATGCCCTGGCGCCGCTACATCGGCATCGCCACGACGTGGGAGGAACAGGACTACGCCTTCGAGCAGAGTCAGGCCTTCATCGACGACGTGAAAAAACTCGGCTGCAACACCATCGCCATGCCCTACGACTGCGGCCACGGCGTCGATACCGTCGAAGACCAGGTCCAGCGGTCCAAGGCCCTGATCGAACTGTGCCACAAGAACGGCCTCAAGGGCTGCACCTACTTCCGCCCCGACATCATCTGGTACGACACCCTCAATGAAGCCGAGAAGGCGGAACTGGACGGCGGTTATCAGATCGATGGCAACGGCCGGCTGGTCCAACCCTTCGGCTCCGCCGAGCGCAATCTGTGTTACCACCATGCCGGCGTTTTAAACCGCTTCAAGCGACAGATTCGCCGCGCCATCGTCGAACTCAAGGCCGACATGATCCACATCGACGGCATGATCGTCGGCGGCGACGAACCCAAGTCCGCCTGTCGTTGCCCGCTGTGCGTCGCCGATTTCCGCAAGTTCCTCGTGTCCCGCTACGGTCACGACCGCGAGCTGGCCAAGCGGCGCTTCGGTCACGCATGTCTTGAGCAGATCATGCCGCCCTTTGAATATCCCTTGAACTACGCGCCTTACGACAGCGGCCCATACGTGCCGGTGTGGTGCGAATGGGTCGCCTTCCGCTGCCACTGGACCTCGCGCATCCTCGCCGAGGTCGCCGCGCTGGTGAAGTCGCTCAATCCCGAAGTCGTCATCAAGATCAACAGCGCCATGGCTGCCCCGCGCGAGAACGCCGCGATGTTCCTCGGCACCGACATCATCGGCATGGGCCATTACTGCGACGCCAGCTACAGCGAGGACGGCTATCCCCCGGCCATAGTGCCCGACGGCAAGATCATCCACCGCGTCCGGCAATTCAAGTTCAGCCGTCAGGTCGACACCCGCACCATCACCTATATGGAACAGAGCGATCAACGGCAACTGAGGCAGAACCTCGCCCATGCCGCGGCATTCAACCTGGGCACCATCGGCTGCCTGGGCTTCACGCCGCACATGAACTTCAGCAACCGCTACAACGTCCATTTCGAGGTCAAGTGCGACTTCGTGCAGTGGCTGAACAAGCACCGGGAGTATTACCGCGACGTGCAGAGCGCGGCACGGATCGCCGTCTGGCGTCCGCGCGAGGGCATGGCGATGTCCGGCCGGCTCGCCTACGCCGCCGCCATGCGCATGGAGCAATTGCTCGTCGAAACCCGGCGCGGCTTCGACGTCATCTTTGATGAATCCGTGACTGCGATAGCGAAATACGACCTGGTCATCATCCCCAGCGTCGAGTGCATGAGCCTGGATCAGATCAAGGCGCTGCATGAATACGTACACAACGGCGGTCGGCTGTTCGTCGGCCAGGACAGCGCGATGTTCGACACGTGGCATCGGCGGCGGATCGAAAATCCATGGGAAGGTTTGTTCGGCGATGCCTCGGCGAAGAACGTGGTCGCCGACGCTTTGGCGGTGGGCATCGCCGGCGTGTTCGTGGAAGCCAAGGCCGCGGTGTCGTATGACAAGGTGGCCTACAGCGAAGTGGGCAAGGGCCGGGCGGTGTATGCGCCGATGGTGGTGGACCCCGCCACGCAGCCGTCGATGAACACCGTGCTGGGCGGGCTGAACACGGGGCTGGACCACACCAACTGGGTCGTGCCCGAACGGGCGGAGGAATTCAACCTCGCTCTGGACTGGCTGTTGGAAGACCGGCAGCATGTGCGGATCGCCGCGCAGCGCGGCATGCTGGCGGAGTACATCGAGCAACCCTCCACGGGCCGGACGATGGTTCACCTGGTCAACCTGTGCAAAGAGCCGACGGTTCAAAGCATCATCACGATTCAGGCAAAAATCGATCCATCGCGGATCAGCGTGCTGTATCCGCCGACGGACATCGCGCCGCGCTGGCGCGCGGAGTCGGACGGCGATCGGACGCGGATCGTCTTCGATCAACTGGATGTGTATGCGGTCGTGGTGATTCGCAAAGCGTGACAAAGCCTGATGAATCGCAGGCGACAAGGTTTTGCCGGAGTAAGGACATGACGAAGAAAACGATCAGGCGTATTTCAGGTTTGTTGGCACTGCTGGCGTCGGCATGGCTCGCGGGGCAGGCATATGCCCAGGCGCAGCCGAAAGCGACGCTTCATCTGCCGTTCGACGGCAACACGACGCCCGCGGTCAGCGCCGACGCCGCGGCGGTGCATCTGCTCAAGAAGGATTCACCCGTTGAGTTTGTCGAAGGCGTCAAGGGTCAGGCGGTGCGGCTTAAGGACAACGTGGTGATCTGCCCCGTGGCGGGCAACCTGTCGCCCACACAGGGCACGATCTGTTTCTGGGCCAAGCCGCTGGACTGGGATCCCCAGCAGCCGGAGACGATCTGGCGCACGTTCTGGTGCGTGCAGACCCGCATCGAAGGCGAAGGCAGGAACGACTGGATGAGTTTCTGGCGGTATTCGGAGGAAATGAGCAAGCCGTTCAAGAGCGTCGGATCGTACAACTATGCCGCGCAGGCGGACGAACTGAACAACTGCATATTCGACATCGGCGACTGGAAGAAAGGCCAGTGGCGTTTCTTCGCCATGACGTGGGACAAGGACGGCTCCGCGCGGCTTTACCAGGATGGCAAAAAGACGCATCAGTTGACGCGCCAGCCCGCATCCATGCTGGTGAACCTGAACTTCATCCAGATCGTCGGGTCCGGTTCAGCGATGGATGAGTTCAAGGTGTACGACGCGGCGATGACGGACGACCATGTGATGGAGCAATACATGGCGTCGGCGGACGCGGCGAGAAAGTCGCAATCGTCGGAAAATGCCGCGATTTTCGCCCAGTCGCCGTTCATCACCGCCAGCCCGCTCAGCGCCGCGCCGAAGCTTGACGGATCGGGCGACGATCCCGTCTGGTCGCGGTGCATCGACGTCGCGGATGTGGCGGTACTGTCGGATCGGACCTTGCCTCGCAACGCCACGTCGTTCCGGGTGGGCTACACGAAGGACAAGCTGTACATCCTGGCCCAGTGCGACTGTCCGGGAACGAATCCTCGTCCGGCTGTGCGGGATCATGACGGGCAGGTGTACACCGAGGATTCCGTGGAGTTGTACATCGAGCCGGTGGCGGGCAGCGGCAAATATTTTCAGTTTGCCTCCAACGCCCTGGGCACGCGGTACGAAGGCCAGGCGATGGACAAAAGCTGGAACGGCGATTGGGAAACGGCCGCCAGCTCGCGGGAAGGCCGATGGCTCGTGGAGTGCGCGATCCCTTTTGCATCCCTGGGCCTTGAGCCTAAACCCGGCGCGGCCCTCGGCTTCAACTTCACCCGCAACGACACGGTGGGCAATCAGAACATCAGTTGGGCGGACCTCGGCGGCGGGGCATATCACAATCCCGCCAAATTCGGCCGGCTGATCCTCGGCGATCAGGCGGTCGGCTTCACGGGCGTTGCTGTTCCCACACGCGACGGTCAGAGCATTGTCGTGCGTGGCCAGGTGGACAACGGCGACGCCGCTGCTCATGCCGTGCAATGGCTGATGCGAGGCATCGCCGGGGGAGACGCCTTCGATCTCGACGCACAGGGCACGGTCAATCCAGGCCAGAGCTGGCTGGTGGATCAGGTGGCGGTGGCGCAAACGTCCGAGGGCAGCCAGGTCGGTTGGCGCAGCGCGATGCTTGTCGATGGCCAGGCTCGCTATGTTTCGTGGCCTGTGCAGGCACCCATGCTCAGCCTGCCGGTGCTGGATCGGCCGCGTGAACCGCTGGTGCTCGCCAACGCGAAGGTTCGGCTGGTCTTCGACGCCAATACCGGCGCACTGGTGTCGCTCCATCAGCTTCAGGCCGGCCGCGAATTGCTGGCCAGCCAGTCGCCCGTCCCGCTGTTCCGGCTGGATGCCGTCAATTTCCAGAAAACCCCGATGTTTTTCCGGGAAACGGATGTGCTTACGCTGACGCCGAGCCTGCGGACATTTCGCTCGGCGAAGGTGACGAAGGAGAGCGACAAGCAGATTCTCACCGTCCTCCACCAGTTTGACGAAGGCGTGAAAGTCACAACGACGATCAGCCTTGGCGCAAGCGACCAGACCAGCCAGTGGGGAATCAACGTGGAGAACGCCTTGCCCCGCCGGCCCCGCGACGGCGTCATCGTGCATCGCGTGGCGTATCCCCTGCTCAGCGGACTCAAAGCCGCGGACAGTGACGCCGATCAGGCCCTGGCGCTGCCGGACTGCATCGGTCGTCTGGTCCGTGAGCCTGCCGGCAAGCTGAAAGACCCGGTGAAACTGGATGTGCCCGGCTGGGCGTCGATGTCATGGATGGACCTCTCCGGCCCGACCGGCGGCATCTACCTCGCCTCGCACGATCTCAGGCCCGCGATCTCGACCCTGCTCGAAGCCCAGGGCCAGTCCACCGGCCATATCGACTTGACCATCACACGCTGGTCCGTCCTCTGGCCGGGCAATACATGGCAACCCCAGCCCTGTTCCGTCGGTCTGCACACCGGCGACTGGCACTGGAGTGCCGACCAGTACCGCGCGTGGTACGAAGCCGCGGTCACGCCCAGGCCCACGCCCGCCTGGGTTCTCGCCGAAGACGGCTGGGTCATGGACGGCGGCGGACGAAACCGTTCCACCTTCCAGAACATCGACCGCACCTTGACCATGGCCCGCGTCAAAGGCTTCAACTACGTCCAAAGCTGGCAGCACCACGGCGACTTCAATTTCACTGAAGTCATCGGCTATTACCTGCCCAATCTCTACGGCGGCACGGAACAACAATTCATCGACGCCATCCACAACGTGCATCAACAGGGCGGCCGCATCGGCTTCTACTTCGACATCGGCGATATGGAGCTGCGCCTCGGCCAACTGCTCCATCAGCCGCAGTACATGCAGAAGCTCACGGAGGAACACAAACAGCACATCCCCGCCGCCGACCCCCTCAGCGACGGCTGGCTCGATTCGGCCATCATGAATGCCGACGGCAGTTATCGCATCGGCTGGCCCAGCGGCATCGACACGTGGCACGGCTGCCTCGGCTCCACG
This sequence comes from Phycisphaeraceae bacterium, assembly GCA_020848195.1. Classification (GTDB taxonomy): domain Bacteria; phylum Planctomycetota; class Phycisphaerae; order Phycisphaerales; family Phycisphaeraceae; genus JADLAP01. Next base: position 2,010 of record JADLAP010000020.1, on the reverse strand, counting down.
AAGGGCTGGGGGCCTTGGTACGCCTACTGTCTCGACCAGTTCGCCAACAAATACAAGGCCGACACGTGGTACGCCGACATCTTCCCCGGCTACGCCACCGGCATGTGCTTCAATCCACGTCACGGCCATCCCTGCCCAGCCTCGGTGGGACAGATCGCCCTCGACTTCGGCGAACGTTTCGTCAAAACCGTGGACAAGGACTTCGGCATCCTCGGCGAAGGCTTCAACGATCGGTTCTTCACCTTCCAGACGCACGCGCTCTGGTGCATCGGGGTACATCGCGAAGACACCGAACCTGCGATATTCCTCTACTCCCACCCGCGATTTCCGCTCTTCGGCGGAACGTGCAGCTACACCTGGGGCGCGCCTTCCGCGCTCTACAAGAAACTCCTGGGCATTGGCCCCCTGACCTTCTCCGACCACATGCGCTACATGCTGCTGTACGGGCTGCGGTTCGACACCTACCCCGGCACGCTGTATCCCGATCACGCGGCCCTGCTCGGCGATGAAAAACAGCAGCAGGATCTGATTCTGCTTCGCCGTGCCGTGCATCAGGATTTCGACGCCTGCGACTTCCGCGACCGCGTGGGACTTGGCGATTCACCGGCCAATACGCAATCCCGCCTCTTCATTCGACGTGACCACGCCGGCGGATTGATCACGATCTTCGACGCCCGTGACGACAAGGCTGCGTTTACCCTGACGCTCAGCCAACAGCGCCACAACATGGAAACCGTCGCCGGAGCGGAACTCTGTCTGCCCGGCGGAACCACGCAGGCTATGCCCACGCCGACCGTTCATGGTGACGATGTCGTTTTTCAGATTCCCAAAACCGAGGCTCGCATGATGATCGTTCGTTTCATCGCGCAGCCGGCCTCGATCAAACCTGTCAAGTGATGTGGAGCTTACGCATGTTCAATTCGTTGCGTTTTCCCTGCTTTTCATGGGTTTTCCTGAGCGTCATCCTTGTCGCGGGCGAACGGGTGCTGCATGCCCAGACCGCACAGCAGCGAATCAGCCCGACGGATGGTGCTGCGCAGGTACTGATCCCCGGCGGAGAATTTTTTATGGGGGCGGACGATCCGGAAGCGCCGTTGGCCGACGAGCAGCGTCCGTCGCATGCCGTGAAGCTTTCGGCGTTCTGGATGGACCAATACGAAGTGACCTGCGAGCAGTTCGCCCGATATCTGAACCAGATGCTGGAGAAAAATGCCGGCCAGTGGACGGATCGGCAGTGCTTTGAGCTTGTCCATGGGTACATTCTGATCGAACATCCCCAATGCGGCCTGACCTTTGATCCGGCCAAGAAACAAGTGACGGTGAAAACGGGAAAGGAAAAGTTCCCCGCGATGCCGGTCGCCTGGAATGCGGCACATCAGTACGCTCTTTCCGTCGGACGTCAGCTTCCAACCGAAGCTCAATGGGAATACGCCGCCTGCGGCACGGATGGCCGGCGGTATCCATGGGGCAACGACTGGAATCCCAGTCTGGCCAACGTGCATACGCAGACCGTCGCGGCTGTGGACGCATTCCCCGGCGATTGCAGCCCCTTCGGCGTCATCGGTCTGGCGGGCAACGTCCGCGAATGGGTCCGGGACGTGTTCAGCCTGACGTGGTACGCCACTTCTCCGCGGCAGGATCCGGCGAACCTCAGCATCGGCAACACCTGGGAGCGCGTCATCCGCGGCGGCAGCTTCCTGTTCACCGAATGGGACGCCCGCGCCACCAGCCGGTACTACGGAACCGTCAACGACGGCATCGCGCCGGCCGTGGGCTTCCGCACCGTCGAACCCGCCTCCCCGTGATCGCCCTGTCCCTCGCACATGTCCACCACTTGTGGGGAAGTCCAGTTTGGCTTTTTACCGCCGCGAAGCCTGTTTTGATCGATTTTGATCCCGATGATCCCGTTTTTCCGCCTGTGATCCCTGAAGGATCAAAATCGGACCCTCATCGAGCCAAGTTGTTGTCGCACACAGCTTTACGATTTGATCCGCCCGTGATCCCTGAATG